>PKTF01000304.1 GCA_002869275.1 Ignavibacteria bacterium
GAATGGCCTTCGGGAAAGAAAACATCGTGTCTTCCCACGACTGGCCTACCGCGTCTCGCACTGGTGTGAGATGAAGTTCATTCCTGCTGTGCGTCAGGATCTCGTCGTACACATCGACTAGTCCTTCCTGCCTTGCGGTTTGCAGGATGATCTTGCTGAGCTGTTCGAGGGGTTCAACGATGCTCACCGACGACTTCCCCGCGGCAGCACGTGCCAGTCGAACCATCGAAGGGTGCTCGATCTCCGCGATGATGCTCGGTTGCGCCTGCCCTGCATCCGTTCCATTCTCAATGATATGCGCAGTCGCCATGATCGTCTTGACCACCTGGGCGTCTCCGCGATCACTGCCATGGTCCCGCTGCAGAATGATGATCGACTTCGCTCGTTCGATCGAAAGCAGCTGAAGGTCCTTCATGTCCGTCATTGAGCCCTGACGGATCACCCAGCGCGGACTCCCGCGCCTGCCGAAACTCTTTCGCAGCATTTCCTCGACATCATCGATACTGCGTTCGGTGAACAGCACGTACACCTGTTTTCGATCCTCAAGACCTGTCTGCAGTTCGCGAATGATCGGAACCACCTTGCCGCTCCACCCGAGAATGATGATGTGCTCGTCCTCGACAACGCGCGAGGTACCGCGTTTGAGTTGCTCGAGACGCATCTGAATGCGCGAACCGACCAGCCCGATGATCGCGGCGAACACGAGAAAATTGAACAGCGTCAGCATCGTGGCCAGGATCTGCGAAAAGGTGCCGGTCTCGAGCCAGTACGTCTCGAGGATATGCGTGATCACCCACCACAGGCGGACGGAAGGCCAGTACGGCCCTTCATCAGATGACGGATTCGCCCCGTAGTCAGGTCCCGGGTCGATCTGAAAGATTTCGACGACCGCAAAAAAGAGAACGATGACAGCGATGATAATGATGGAGGAGATGAAAAGCTGCAGCGTAAAACCGGATTGAAAAAACTGGTCGCTTCGATATCGCAGCCGCTCGCGGAAGGTAGGTTTACTCATAACGCCGTGGCATTGTTATGTAGTGAAATCCAACATAGGAATTCCCCTTTTGAATACCAATCCGAAGGGTACTTGACTGCATCGCGTAAAGCATCTATATTTCAGCCCATTCCAGCGGGTGTAACTCAGTTGGTAGAGTGTCAGCTTCCCAAGCTGAATGTCGCGGGTTCGAGTCCCGTCTCCCGCTCATCCTCAGTCCATTGAACGCGCGCATCGCCACCATGAACGATGCGCGTTTTTTCATTCTCCTCCGTGAGCCGGATCCTGCATTGCCATGCACACGCGAGCACTCTGTTGGTGCACCAGGCAATAGTCGCAACCGATGCATGACCATCGGCAATCCGACGCATGAAAAAAAAAACGTCCCATCTGGCGACGGGACGTTTCATCCACGAGGTGATGCCGCTTGCTTATAAGCGCCATCGGGGTCGTGCCTCACGTAAGGACGTGAAACCACGCTTGCTAAAACAGTAATGATTTGTTCGAATCATTACCGGGAAATATTCAAATAAATGGAATCGAGCGTTTGCGGCTTGGCCGCAGTCAATCAGTATGCCGCGAACGGCGTTATTAACTTTCAGATGTTATGTGTGAATATATATCACATGTGACTAATATTCAACCCCTTGTCGCTAATTTTTTTCATTTTTTTGTTATTACCGAGTTTTGGCATGAAATACGTCCGGTATAGAGGTAAAATTCGGTCTCTCCGGTCAGTTTTGGCCAACAAATCTTGCTTCTCAGCTCGGTGACATCTAAGTTGTCGTTTTACCTCAAAATGGAGCAAAATCCGTGAGTGTCACATATAAAAATGCCGGTGTGGACATCGATTCCGGTGAAGAGCTTGTCCGCAGGATTTCCGGATCCGTAAAAACCACACACGGGCCGCGGGTTCTGACAGGGATCGGAGGATTTGGAGCGTTGTTCGACGCCTCGTTTACCGAGTACAGCGAACCAGTCCTCGTCTCGAGCGTCGACGGTGTCGGTACGAAACTGAAAATCGCGGCAATGGCGAACCGCCATGACACGGTCGGACAGGATCTCGTGAATCACTGTGTCAACGACATCCTCACCACGGGTGCGCGGCCGCTGTTCTTCATGGATTATTTCGCAACAGGGCGCCTCGATCCCGACGTTGCGGAGCATGTCATCAACGGCTTCGTCAAGGCCTGCAAGGAAAACGAGTGCGCACTCATCGGCGGCGAAACCGCGGAAATGCCGGGCATGTATGCTCCGAGCGAATACGACATCGCGGGCACCATCGTCGGCATCGTCGAGAAGGGCATGATCCTGCGCAAGGAGATGGTACAGGAAGGCGATATCCTTCTCGGGCTCCCCTCCACCGGACTGCACACCAACGGGTACTCCCTCGCGCGAGCGGTGCTGCTGCCGCATTTCTCGCTCGACGCCCATTTCGACGACCTCGGCGGCACGCTGGCCGACGCGCTGCTGCGTGTACACGCGTCGTATTATCCTGCCCTCTATCCCCTGCTCCCGAGCGGAGACATCCACGGACTGTCGCATGTCACCGGCGGCGGAATCATTGGTAATACATCCCGCGTGATGCCGAAGGAACTGCGACTCGATCTTGACTGGGACGCATGGGAACGGCCACGCATTTTCTCCCTCATACAGGAACTGGGAAAAGTGCCGGAAGACGATATGCGTCGGACGTTCAACCTGGGAATCGGCATCATCTGCATCGTGGCGAAGGATGCCGCCGACCGCATGCTCGAATCGCTCGCCGGGCAGCAGCCGATTGTTCTTGGTTCGGTGGTAAAAGCCTAGCCCCTCTCCCCTCGGGGATGTCGAGCAGAACGTAGAAAGGCCGGACGTAAGTGTCCGGCCTTTCTATTAGACTCTACTAGCTTGCTCGTGCAAGGGACAGCCGCTCGAGCGCATCGTCGATGCATTCCTTTCGGAAACCGTTACCGTCGTTCTTCCATTGCCGAAGCATGTCGGCCACCTGGTCGGACGAGAGCTTTTCCCAGCGCAGTTTCGGGTTGCGTATGAAGTCGCAGACGAGTTCGCGTACTCCCGCCTGAGGGGCCTCGCGCAATGAAGACAGAAAGTCGAGCAGCGCCCGCTGATCGCCGTACATCCCGGCGACACGCAGAACGTAGCGGAGTCCGTCATATACTGCCTGCTCATCAACATGTGTACAGGCTTCGCGCACAAGGTCGTATGCTGGTACACTCAGTTCGTCCTGCGTTCCGAGAACACGCGCGGCGACACCGATCGGAATCATCCGACGCCAGGGCCGTGGAGTATCGATCAGCCGGAGCAATTCGCGATACTCCAATTCGAAGTGCTCACTGTAGTGATCGACCAGCGCATAGTTGATCAGGTTTCGCGCATCCACCCAATCTGCGCTCATATCGATAAGTTCAACCACGACGGGGGCCTTCAGCGGCTGCTGCTGCACGTACATGCCCGCGATCATCGCGGCGATCTTGCGAAGGTGGATGACACCGTAGCGGTAGCCATGGTTTGTGCCGATGGTGTTGGCCTGCGGGATATTCACAACATGGAGGGGAGCGGATTCCCAGAGCCAGCAGGAAAAGTCGAAGCCGTTGGGCGGCAGTCCGGCGAAACCTTCCGACATCGCTTCGGCGATGCGGCGGGCCATCAGCCAGGCCGTCATGTAGCGATCCTCGAGGCGGGGCGGATTCTCCAGCTGCGTGATGATATCGGCAAGCACTTCTTCGAACGCGCCGCCGGTCACTTTCATGCTGTTATTGATATTTCGGTCGAAAATTTCCCGGGCAATCTGCTCGGCCTGAGAGTCATTTCCAGTATTGCGCATGCGCAATATTCCTCATGTCTGTGTTCGATCCCTGCCGCACGCCGTTCGTGAAACCACGGGGCGCACTCTCAGCTGCCGGCACCGCACTCCCTGAACACGGGTGATAGCAACGTTACAGAAGATGGTGTATGCAAAGGACAGGAATCTCTTGAAATTCTACCATTGTAAGATAGGGGTTGCTACCCAAAGGAAAAAGTGGGGACGGGGAAATGCCGGTACGGTGGCAATTCATCGCGTGACCACCACCTTCCGTGTAGAAATGTCGGTTTTCGTACGCGCCACAAGCAGGTACACACCGGGAGGCACCCCGCCCAAACGCAGCAAGCCGTGCACGCCCTGTCCATTGCTGTGAACACGAGTTTCTCTTATGCATCTCCCGAGAAGATCGTACAACATCACCGTTGCATCCTCCGAGCTATTGAGGACAAAGTGCAACGCCTCCCGGGCGGGTTGGGGATGGATCGAGAGGCCATCCAAGGAAGGGGTAGCCTCGGAGAGCGCGTCGACAGACACAGGCCGGTTATACACCGTTGCGATATAAACATCGTCGGATCCGGCACGTTTGGTCCTGTGTCCTGTGGATCGCACCGGCAATTCCTTGCTCCGCGAGTATCGCGTCGTACGACCGCAATATAGGATCCGATCACCTTCGGTACGAAGCATCGATTTAATCGAAGAGTCTGTCACCTCAATCAGCGGCACCGCGGCGAGCGGCTCATACGTGTCTGTATTGTAGGATACAAGGACACAGCGAAACGTCACTGAATCCGATTTGCTGTACATGAGCGGAAATTCATATGAAGCCGTCTCTATTGGTAGGAAGACGCTCCCGTCATTGCTACCACGAATGATCACTCGCGAGAAGTCCGAGCTGTTTCCACCAAAGAAGGACATCTGTTCGAACGACATGGATTTGAGATCGAACACCGCGATAATCGCATCGTAGGTTGACCAGTCATTTGTATCGACCAGAACAGATTGCCAGGCATTGGGTGTAATGGGAAAGTCCTTCGATGATGTACCGCCGACAAGCGCAATGCGATCATTGCCCAGAGACAGAAGACCTTGCATCAGTTCCTTGTCATCGCCCCCAAGATATGTGGAGTACACGCGTTCCCTGCTCTCCTTCGAAATCACCACCATGTAGGCATCGAGCCACCCACCACCGAAGGTATCCTGGTGCGCATTCATCGTGACTGGCATACCCTCACCATATGCATTCCCGGTGAAGACAAGGTAATTCTCTGTTTCCACCACTCCGCCAAAGGCGTCCTCAGTGTCATCAGCTCCTCCGTGATAGCTGCAGAACGTCAACGCGAACGATGAATCAAATATTGCAATAAAGGCATCCCGGTCCGATCCTTTTTTCTCTTTCTGAAATGCATCATCCGTGACGGGAAGGTCTGTCGATGCTGCCGCACCTGTCATCAGCAGGCTTCCGTCTTGCAATACCATCGCACGAGAAATTGCGTCTGATTCTGTGTTCGATCCTCCAAAAAAGCCGGCATGAATGAGTTCGAACGTTTCGAGCGATAACACACCGAACCATGATGTATGATACCCAGGCGCTGTCGAGAGCCAGGCTGTTCCCGTCGTTGGAATGTCCTGTGAGTATGTACTCAGAGCGACAAGCACTCGGTCGTCGTCAAGAACGACAACATCAGCTACGGCGTCGTTGTTTGTACCACCGATATAGCTGCAGTATATCACCTCACTGCAATCGCTATTGAATACCGCGATAAAGCCGTCCATCATATCCGTCTTCGTGCGTTTTATGGCATTCGCCGTGGTCGGCAGATCGGGCTCGAAGGTCAAACCCGCGATGATGATGCGATCTCGCTTCTCGTCATACGCGAGGGCAAATGGGTTCGTATCCCCGAAAGCCGTCGTGGAATCACGATTCCCTCCGAAGAGCGTGAGCACTTCCCAATTACGCTCCTGAGCACACAGCTTCATACCACCGATTGCAAGCAGAAGCGACAGCCAAACAAGTGTTGATCCAACAATTTCTTTCTTCATCGTGCAATCACCACCTTCCCAATGCTGGTTGCATCCCTATTGTGCACAATCAGCAGGTACATTCCGGTCTGCAGCGCGCTGACATCCAGGAGTCCATGGACTCTCCCCTCACCGTTTACGCGTAGTTCACGCAGCTTGCGGCCCAGCAGATCGAACAGCATGACCGTGGAGAGGCCTGTTTCGTCGATCAACACATAGAGAATGGCCACGACGGTCGTGTCAACGGTTTGTGCGTAAAGCGCTTGGTTGAGCAGGCTTACTGCCCCCCCCCCCGATAAACTGCAGCGTCACGATGAACGATTTCATTCCTCTCTCCTTGGACTGATGATACGACGAATCATTGCGCATCTATATGAAGGCAACGCGAAATCGTGGTTCGGACGCATATCAGAGATACAAATCGTGTAAGGAAAAGTATACGAAGGAGGAAAGATGGACGCAAGGTCCATGGCGGCTGAATAGAGAATCCCCCGGGCAGATACCCGGGGGATTCCATTGTCAGTGACTATCGCTGCTGCGACCAGTCTCAGGCTTCGATCTGCGAGAGGCGTTCGTTCATGCGTGCATCGATCTCCAGTACGGCCGGAATCTTGGCGCTCGTGGGGAGTACCTGATCGGAGTACAGGATGAAATGCGCCTTGCCGTCCGTGGTCGGGAAGGTGCGGTCGATGCGGCCTTCGAGTCCCTGCTGACGGATGAAGGACATGAGTTCCGCAGAGAGGTCGTCATATCCCTCGAAGCTGAGCGTCAGACCCTCGATCTCGAGCAGTTTGCGCAGCATGTCGATGTTGGACATGCCCGTACCGGATTCGCCGATCGGATTGGTCTTCTGGCGTTCGCCGGCCCAGTTGGTGAGGTGTCCCTCGCCTTCCAGGTAGTTGGCCAGCGGCAGGAAGACGTCGGCCATCTGCGCGGTCTCGGTCATGAACATGTCGGCAACCACGAGGAATTCGAGGTTGTTGATGAATGCGTTGTATTCCTCGGATGCGGAAGGATTCTCGCCGAACACGAAGGCCGCGCGGATCTTGTCCTCGCGGATCTTGCGGGCGATGTTCGTTCCGCTCGTGACCACCTTGCTGATGTCATGCTTCCAGAAACGGTTTACCGCGTCGAGGATGCGCTCGTTCTTGATCGTGGCACCGCCCGGCAGCAGCCCGCGGTCGAAGCCCGCCACGCTCATGCCGGTATGGTTGCATTCGCTCGTGAACAGCGCGATGCCGGAACCTTCGACACCGACCTTGCCGAGCATCATCATCAGCGTGGTGAGCGCCTTGAGGTCGTCGTTGGCGCGGTCGAGCCGGCTGTCGAGATTGTACCATGCCACGACCTTCTTGTCGGGATCGGCCAGCAGGTCGACCATCGCCGTGATCTGTGCCTCGGGCACGCCGGTGACGGAAGCGACTTCACCCAGATCCAGATCAGCGAGCTGCTCTTTCACCTGGTCGAAGTTCGCCGTGCGACGCGCAACGAAATCCTCGTTCACCGCACCGCGGCGGATCAGTTCGGCGATCACGCCGTTGAGCAGCTTCGTGGCGGTACCGCGACGGGGATCGGCCCAGACGCTGGCATGCGGCACGAGGTCGATCTCGGCGGAGTTGATGACGATGGCTTCCGTACCCTGGCGCATACGGCGCTTCACGCGCCAGCCCATGACCGGATTCTC
>PKTF01000089.1 GCA_002869275.1 Ignavibacteria bacterium
ATGTCGGGAGTGGACAACTTCGTCGTCAGGTATTGCGAGTTCCGCAACGGATCGCCGGGCGGCAGCATGATCGACATGGTGGGCTGCCATTTCGGACGCTTCGAGGACAACCGTTTCGAAAACGGCGGATCGAACTGCATCCAGGCCAAGGGCGGCACACATGATATCCTGATCACACGCAACAGGTTCTACCGCGGCGGACAGCGCGCGATCAATATCGGCGGCTCCACCGGGCTGCAGTATTTTCGTCCGCAGGACGCTGACTTCGAAGCAAAGAATATCATGGTCTGGGCGAATATCTTCACCGGGGCCGTGGCACCCATCGGATACGTGGGCGCTGTGCGCTGCGCCGTGCTGCAGAACACCATCTACCTGCCTGAGAAATGGGCGGTACGGATTCTGCAGGAAAACATCGATGCGCGTTTTCAGCAGTGCGGCGAGAACCTCTTTCAGAACAATATTGTGATCGTGGACGACCGGGCCGACGCGCCCACGTTCAATATCGGTCCGAACACACGTCCCGAGACGTTCCTCTTCACTAACAACCTGTGGTATCACATCGGCAATTCGGGCTGGAGCGGTCCCAATGTACCCACGCCCGAACAGAACGGCATCATCGGCAGGGATCCATTGCTGCGCGGTCCCGCACTCATCGACGGCGATTTTCGACCGCTTCAGAATTCGCCTGTGGTCGGCGCGGGCATCGCCACGGAATCGCTGTCGGATTTTCTCGGACAACCGTTCAACGATCCTCCATCCATCGGAGCCATTGAAGGCGACCCTCCCACGTCGCGTGTCTCCGACGCTCTCCCTGGATCCATGACGATTACGGTATTTCCCCAGCCATCGCGGGAGCTGCTGCACCTGCGTCTTGCGGGGCTGCGCGGCGGCATGGCAACAGTCGATCTGTACGACATCACCGGTAAACGCCTCCACCGCCTGCGTCGCTCCCTGACAGCAGTCAATGGCAACGCATCGGGACTGCTGCCGATGGGTGATCTGCCGTCCGGATTGTATTATATCGCGATAACCGACGGAATACAGACAAAGCTGCATCCTGTCGTCCATCGCTGACGAGATGACTCAGATGTCGAGGGGAAGCAATTCGGGGAGATGAACCGGAGGAAGCTGTTTTTCAAAAAGCAGCTTGTCACCGCGACTCGCAGTTTCAATGCCGACGCAGGCATATCCTTCCTTCTGCAGCAGCAACTGCATGGCCGAGGCCGGGCGCACGGATTTGACTCCCACGCTCCGGTACCCGCTTTCGGCCAGGATGCGTTCCTGTTCGCGCAGCAGTATGGCGGCGATTCCGCAGCGTCGGTATGGCGGCAGCACGCCTCCGAGCCAACTGTAAAATTCCTGTTCGCCCACATCATAACCGACCTTGCATCCGGCAAGATTGTTATCCGCTTCAGCAACAAGGAGCAGGGCCTGTGCGGAAACGAGCCGCTCCCGGAATGCATCGAACGGACTCATCGGACGCAGCTCGGGGATGCGTGAAAGCAGCGAATACGCTTCTTCGGGAGAAGCATGGCGTATGCGCACCTTATGACGCAACCGGCGCGGGGGCGGGATCGCCGGAGATAATGACATGGAAATAAGAGTGTGATCGGGCATCAGGATACCCAGACTATGGTGTAATTCATGACGTTCCATCCATCCACCGTTCTTTCCAGCACAACGCAGATTCCTGATCCCGCAAGAAAGCCCACCATGTTTGACGCATACACGATCGCGGTGTTCCCGTCGGCCGCGTAGCCAACACCAGAGAGGGTGATCAGTCCGGAAGATTTCGGATACTGCGTGTGGAATTCCTCCCAGCCGCCCTGGTCGAGGATCACGCGAAAATCGCTTTCATTTATCAGGATCGCCTCCGCGATGGTGTCGAATTTCTTCTGCAGCTGTCGTTTTGCCGTGTTTGCAGTGTCGTACGACTGCAGCGTGGCCTCCGTGACGCCGAGGTTGGTGATGAGGTACTGACGCATGTCAGGATGGGACAAATCATAGACTTCGGTGGAGTCGAGTATCACAACCCTTTCGGTCTGATCCGCGGTGAAATGTTGATCGAGAAGTGCGGAATAGACGTCGTAATCCTCAGAAAGCTGAGGCGGATTCGGCGCATTCGCGTCATCGTCGCATGCAGCGAGGAGCAACACTGCAAGGAGCATGGCGGGAAGAAGTCGCAGCATGGTACCTCCGTGGGACAGAACGTGAATATTTAAGGATGTCGGTCTGTGGACGTGTCTGAGGCGTCAGTATATAGACACTGAAAGGCTCAATTGGTCACGGTCGCCGACGAAAAAATTCCCTGCCCAGCGTCCGCAGCGGATTCTCCCCGGCAAAAGCGGCAGCGGTGGCATAGAGCGTCCGAAGCGACATCGAGCGTTCGTTCGCTATTGCATACACCGTCTCCCAGTGCGGAGCGTGGAATTTCGCCTTGAAGCTGTCGAGTCCTTCGAAATTATAGAAACGGCGTCCATAGGAACGCACAACGCTCAATACAGAGTCGAGCCACGGCGGATTTTCCTCCCGGTGCCGCTCAGCATGTCGGGAAATGGGAGAGAGCCCAAGGGTGACATGCCGGCTGCCGCGGACCGCCATTGCGCGGATGGCCGCATCGATGAGGAGTTCAGCGGTGCCGTTAGGCGCTTTACTGCCGCGGATGATCTGTTCGATCAACCATCCCTCGCGCAGTGGCACAGGAGACGCCACGAGGAAACCGACGACTTCGCCACGCAGTTGCGCGACGAAAACCAGCCGATCGAACAGGCGTTCGAGCGTCTGCGGTTCGACCAGAAAATGAAGCGGGGGAAGGCCTCGACTGCGGAGCCATTCACGAAGACAGCGCTGCAGCGCGGGATGATTTGCTGCCCGATCATTATCCCAGCGCTGAATCGTTACGCCTTTGTTGCGCGCCCGGTTCAGTTGTGCCCGCAGCGAAGCATGTTCCATGAGCATGTCCTCCCATTCTCCCGGATCCCAGGCCGGCTGCGCGCCCAGCACGATGTGTGTATGTGACCGGTCACAGGGCAACGCTTCGATCATGCGCTGTTCCGCGCCGAAATAGCACACCGTGCGGGGGTGCGAAGCCGCTTCGAATTCCGAGACGACCTCTGTCAGTCGATCGGTGGGGCACACCGGGGCTCCGGCTACGACGCGCACACCGTAGTGCTCCACGTAACCGACCACGGCATCATGCGCGGCTGAAAACCAGCGCCGCATGCCGGGATTGACGATCTGGAAGGCCGTGGCATTCCACCCGAATTGCAGAACAAGATCGAGTGTGAGCTGGAGTTCAGTGTTCTCGGAAACCTGTGTCATCGTCAACCGGTGCGACGCATGCCCGCCGCGATACCATTCACCGAGGCGCGCAGGACGTTCAATACCGCTTCGCGTTCGGCGGCACTGACAGCCGGATCGCGGTATCGCCTGAGGAGACTGACCTGGATATGACTGATGGGATCGATATACGGATCCCGCAGGCGGATGGACCGCTGCAGCGATGGATTGTCCGCAAGCGGTTCTCCACCGGTGATGCGCTGAACCACATCCAGGCTGTTCTCATATTCCTTTTGGATCATGCTGAAAATGCGTTCTGCCGAAACCTGGTCGTCTGCCAGCGCGACATACTCGGCGGCGATGCGGAGATCCGCTTTCAGCAGCGTCATCTCGATGTTGTTGACCAGTGCGGTGAAAAACGGCCATTCGGCATACCACTCTGAAAGCCTGTTCCAGGACAGCCGTCCCTGCTCGACGCTGCGCCGGATACTTCCACCGAAGCCGTACCAGCCCGAAATGATACTGCGTGACTGTGTCCACGAAAACACCCAGGGAATGGCGCGCAGGTTGCTGATACTGTCGCTTTTCTTTCGTGAAGGGGGACGCGATCCGATTTCAATATTCTCGATGACGTCGATCGGTGTGCTTTGCCTGAAAAAGGGGATGAAGCCGGGCTGCTCGAGCAGCGCGCGATACCGTTTCATGGCATCGGCGGAAATCTCTTCGAACGCATCCATCCACTCCGGCGATTCATGCCGGCAGGCGAGATAGCTGCATTCGGCCGACGACCGGAGAACGGCTGAGGCTGCAAGTTCGAGACTGCGCCCTGCGATTTGCGGCAGAGAATATTTCGCGGAAATCATTTCGCCCTGTTCCGTGAGACGAATGCTGCCGTCCACGGTACCGACGGGCTGCGCGAGGATCGCCTGATGCAGGGGACCGCCGCCACGCGAAACGCTGCCGCCTCGTCCGTGGAAAATCGTCATATGCACGTCGAACTCGTCGCACACCTGTTTCAAGGCGATCTGCGCCTTGTAGAGTTCGAATGACGATGTGACGATACCGCCATCTTTATTACTGTCGGAATAGCCAATCATGATGAGCTGCTTCATACCGCGATGGGCGAGGTGCTGTTCGTACGCGGGATTCGTGAAGAGCGAACGCATCACGCCGGCGGCATTGCGAAGGTCTTCGATGGTTTCGAAGAGCGGCAGGATGTTCAGCCGCGATGACAGCACACTTCCCTTCCGTACGGTCACCAGTCCGACCTCACGCGCCAGAAGCAATGCTTCGAGCACATCGCTGGGCGCCTCCGACATGCTGATGATATAGTTCTCGCAGGCCTGCTCGCCGCAGCGATCCTTCCCTTCCAGCAGCACCGCCATTTCCTCGAGAATGCGCAGGGTCCCGCCATCGAGTTCGTGGCGGAGTCCCACGATGGGACGACTGTTGAGGATTTCGCGCGTCAACAGGTCGCTGCGCTCTTGCTCGCTCCGCCGTGGATAATCGTCAACGACTTCGGCGCGGTCGAGCAGGTCGGCCACCGCGGTCCCGATTTCAGCTGAATTCTGCCGAACATCGAGCGTGGCGAGATGAAAGCCGAACGTCCGCACTTTATAGAGAAGCGGTCGCAGGAGACGCCGCGCGATGATATCACCGCGATGCTCGATCAGGCTGTCGTGCATGAGCTGCAAATCGGATTGGAATTCCCCGGCATCCGCATAATGCGGGCCCTCACCCGTGATCGTATTCCGGAGTTTGTGCCAGATGAACAATGTCTTGACACGGTAAATCTCAGATTGGTCACGCAGCTCTTCTTCCGCGATCTGGCCGGCGAGTGCCTCGCGGTCACGATGAAATGATGCTACCAGTTCATCACTCGCGTCTACCAGCCGCATCGAGCTGCTGAGCGTGTCAAACAGTCGATCCGCATCCTGGATGTACAGCTCAAGAATCTGGCTGCGCTGCAGATCCAGCGTCATACGAGTGATTTCGGGTGTGACGAACGGATGTCCGTCACGGTCGCCTCCGATCCAGGATCCGAAGGTGAGCACGGTCGGCGCCACATCGGAAATACCGTAGATATCGTTCAGCCCGCGATTCAGCTCGGAATAAAACTCCGGAACACCGTGATACAGAATATCCCGGAAGAAAAACAGACCGCGGCGTACCTCGTCCCGCACCGTCATTTTCTGCATGCGAATGGCATTAGTCTGCCAGAGTATCGTCAGCTCCGTGCGAATTTCCTGCCGGATATCTTCCTGCTCGGCGTCGCTGAGAGCTGTCATGTCTCTTCGAAGAAGCAGTTCACCGATATGCAGAATTTTCCGCAGCACGGTCTGCCTCGTCGCTTCGGTGGGATGTGCGGTAAACACCGGTTCGAGCTTCATGCTTTCCAGGATCGCCCTCAGATCTCCCGCCTGAAGCCCTTCCAGGGCCAGCTGCTCGAGCACCTCCTGCAACGATCCAGGCTGTGCGCCGTGCTGTTCGATCGCATGGTAGCGCTGTCGCCGGATGCGGTGAATTTCGTCCGCCGCATTGACCACCACAAAAAAGAAACTGAACGCGCGGATCAGTTTGTAGGCCGTTGTCAGGTCCAACCCGGAAACTGTCTCCCGTATGCTGCGCTCGGTGCGCGGGTCCCCATCCTGTCTGTACGCTTTTGTCAGCTGGCGAATCGACTCTACGAGGTCAAAAAACTGCTGTCCTTCCTGCTCGATGAGCACCTCGCCCAGCATGGCTCCCAATTCGCGGATATCGCTGCGCAGCGACGCCTCCTTCTGCTGATCGCTGTGACGTTCATTCCTATGTGCCATGGTAACTCCTTTTGGTATGAAGCCAGAACACCGGCGCATTCCGGGACGTTCCAGCGATCGCAGGCATGATTTCGTACTATCACGTAGAAAAATGGGTGTTACCACCTATTGATTACGTGATCAATAAACACGTTCCTTACAGTGTTCAGATCCGCTAACGAAACGACACCGGCAGGTATTCATGAACGTCCTCATCGCAGAAGATAACAGTAACATGCGGAAGCTGCTACGTCAGCTGTTATCCGGTACGGGCACCACCATCCGCGAGGCCATGGATGGAAGGGAAGCCGTACAGCTGTACGCCTCGGTGCAGCCGGATTTTGTCGTGATGGACATTGCCATGCCGGTGCTAAGTGGTATCGAGGCCATGCGCCGGATTATCTCCGCCTGGCCCGAGGCACGGATCATCATCGTGACCGTGATGGACGATTGCGCCCACCGCCGGGCGGCCGAACGTGCAGGAGCGTTCGCGTTCTTCGGGAAAGAGGATCTGATGCATATGCAAGATTATCTTCTCGGTACGATTCTTTCACTGCGAGGAAAACCACTGCCGCTGCAGCCGCGGTGTGCGTAATTGGTCCGCCTGTCACCATCCGATTCTGCCGCTTGATCCGTGCTGGACTCTTGTAACGGATTGCTGTATAATAAAGCCATTCTCAGCCACCGGAGACGTTCCACAATGCGAACTCTGATACGCAGTATTGCGATCGCGTTCATTCTGGGCACGTTTGGGTTGAATGCGGCTTTCGCGCAAACCTCGAATTGCGGGAGCATCGACGCCGAGCAGCTGCGAGGCAAAAGTGATTCGACGGCGATTGCTGACGCGCAAACCCTCCTGGACTGTGCATCGCAGCAGCACGAGCTAGGGAACAACAGCCAGGCGATCTTGTACCTCAAACGAGCCAATTCGCTTGCTGATACACCCGACACCCGCGCCGTGAAGCTCGATATCCTTCTCCTGCTACACAGCTGCCATGCAGCCACGGGGAACTACAGGGAGGCGTATTCCGTCTCGCTGAAGCTCAACGAACGATATGCGGAATCTGCCGCCGCGCGCGGACGAGAAGTCACGCGCATGGCGATGTCGTTACAGAAAGAACGGGAGGCAGCGCGACAGGCACAGATGGAAACCCTGGAGCGCCAGCAGGAACTGCAATTCCTGCAGAGTGAAAATGACCGCACACAGATGCGACTCGATGTATCAGATGGGTGGCTGGAACGAGAGCGCATCCGTATCCTTGAAGAGAAACAGGCGCGTGAACTCCTCGAGAGGGACCGGCAAATCCAGGCCGGCAGGATCCTTCGGGAGACCCTG
>PKTF01000218.1 GCA_002869275.1 Ignavibacteria bacterium
ACCAGTCACGCGCCGAGCGGACTGGAGATCGACGGTCCCGACGGTGACGACGGCGAGTGGTGCTTCCTGGTCGATCAGTGGTACATCTATTTCAGCACCATTTCGGACGGCACCATCGCTCCCGGAAGCGACCTGCAGCTCGGAACGTATACAGACAAAAACCTCGCAACGCAGATCGGAACAGTCATGGTACATTTCATGACGGATCAGGAACTGGGCATGCCTCTTCCCCCCTCATATTTCAAGTCCGGCCCGCAGTTGTTCATCGAAATCGGCGGTCTGGCCTTTGACATGACGACACTGTCCGACATCATCGATCCGTCGCGGTCGTGGTACGACAATGAGTTCAGCATACGCTTCCAGACCCAGGGAACCACACCCGGCATGATGACCATCCTGGGCTACGAAAACAACCAGGTCATTGCGCAGAAAGAAGTGTTCCTGGATCCCGCAGTAGGGACGTATCAGGAAGGCATCGCCGCTCCACAGGGCAAGAACCTTGACCGCGTGGAAGTTGTAACCGACAGCCCCGTCAGTTTCGATCACTGGGAAGTGGAAATCATTGTCGTCGATCCGTGATCTCAAATGAAGATTCGATTGCTGGAGATATCATGAAAACATCAACTGCTCTCATCCTGTTGGCGCTCCTGTGCAGTTTCACATCACCACTCGGTGCCCAGAACATCGTCCCTCAGTCGTTCGCGGTTGCGGATGACGGTACGTTTTATATCCTGATCTCGGATATCGGTGAGGATGGAATCCCTCAGATCGTCGTCGCTGCGTACGCACCGGACGGTACACCCGCAGGCGAATTCCGCCGGCACCCGACATCACCCATCATGCCGCTCAACGTCCACGCTGACGGCGACACTCTCGTGATCACCGCAACGATTCACAACTCGGCGGAAGACAGCGATATGCTCGTCATGGCCACCAACAGCGATTTCCAGGTAGGGGTCGATCCGACACCAAGGGCCACAGCGTTCGCACTCAATCCGGGCTACCCAAATCCCATCAACGAAGACGGAGCGGTGATCAGCTATTCCGTCCCATATCTGTCGACGGTGCGGATCGAGGTACGCTCTCTCGGGGGCAAAGTGGTGCAGACACTTGTGGATGAAGTCAAATCACAGGGACAGTACCGCGCACATTTCCTGCCGCGGAACCTCTCCAGTGGAACATACTACATCATGCTGCATTCGCCGGAGGGAGTGCTCGTACGAAAAATCGCCCTGCTGCGATAAAGGAACAGGCATCTGTCCTTATGAATGTCCTTCGAATGCGCCGTGCCGGGTATCCCGCACGGCGCTTTTCGTTACGCCCCGGTATCCTTCTTCAAAGCACTTCACGTGGCTCTGGGATACGTAACCTGTCACCTCAGCGAGTTCACGTGAGTTTGTCCGCAGTATCGCTCCACCCGTACGGGTCTGTTCTACTCCACGTTTGAATTTCGTATGTTGTTTGTTTGTAAGCTCATGAACTGGCCGGAATCCTCGCATGCGCGACGAGGCAGAAGAAAAACAGGAAGAACAAACCGATACCGAAGAGAACACCGGAAGCGGTAAAGAAAAGGAAATGTCGTTTCTCGATCATCTCGAGGAGCTGCGTTGGAGAATCATCTACAGCCTGATCGGTATCGTGATTGGTGCTGTGGGACTCTGGTTCTTCATCGACCCATTGATGGAACATGTGCTCCTGCGTCCGGCGGTGATGTTCGACATGCACCTGCAGAACCTGCGACCTTTCGGTCAGGTCTTCCTCTATATGCAGGTGGCCATTTTCGGCGGCATCATTGTCAGCATTCCCAACACGATTTACCAGATCTGGAAATTCGTCGCGCCCGGACTCTACCGTCATGAGCGAAAATACGTCACGTTGATCGTGGTCTTCACGTCGTTGTGCTTTCTGTTCGGTGTGGCCTTCGCGTATTTTTTCATTCTCCCCGCCGCCATGCAGTTCTTCGTGAATTTCGGCACGGAGGATATCGATAACATCATTTCGATCGAGTACTATTTCGAATTCATCCTCACGCTGATGATCGGCGCCGGGGCGATTTTCGAACTGCCGATGCTGTCTTTTTTCCTCTCGCGGCTCGGTATCCTCACACCGAAAATGATGCGCAAGTACTGGCGGCATGCCATGGTCGTGAGCTTTCTGGTAGCCGCATTGATTTCTCCCGGGCCCGATCCGTTCAGCATGATGCTCATGGCGATCCCACTCGTATTCCTGTATGAGATCAGTATTCTGATCTCCCGCATCAGTCAGAAGAAGAAGAAAAAGAAACAGCCACAGTCCGATTGACACGCAGGTCCCTATTTGAAACTTGAAACCATCATCGCACCCGTCAGTCCGCAGCTGAAAGATTTCGAACGTCATTTCCGGCTTTCGTTGAAGTCGGATGTCAGCCTGGTCGACACCGTGGTCCGTTACATGGTCAAGCGCAAGGGCAAACGCATCCGACCCGCCCTCGTACTCCTGTCGGCAGAAGCAGTGGGCGGCATCAGTTCCTCCACCTACCGCGGCGCGGCCCTGGTCGAACTCCTGCATACGGCCACGCTCATCCATGACGACGTGGTGGACGAAGCGGACAAACGTCGCGGCTGGCCCTCGATCAACGCCATCTGGAAGAACAAGGTGTCGGTACTCCTCGGGGATTATGTGCTGTCACGCGGACTCCTGCTTTCCCTCGAACACGAAGACATCGCGTTTTTGCACAGTACCTCGACCGCGGTCAAGCGTATGAGTGAGGGCGAGCTGCTGCAAATCCAGAAAACCCGTCAGCTCAATACCTACGAGGAAACCTACTTTCAGATCATCGGCGATAAGACCGCATAGCTGCTCGCGACCTGCTGCGAAATCGGCGCGCTGAGTGCAACCACTGACAAAGCACAAGTGGAAAGCATGCAGCAGTATGGCGAAGCCATCGGTACGGCATTTCAGATCCGGGATGATCTTCTGGATTTCCTCGGGAAGGAAAGCACTCTCGGCAAACCCATCGGCGGGGATCTCAAGGAAAAGAAATTCACCCTCCCCCTTATCCATGCATTCTCCCAGGCACCGGATAAAAGACGCAAACAGGTACTTCGCGCAGTGAAACGGGGAGTAAAGCGCAGCGATATCACCGACATTCTGAGCTTTGTGCAGGAATACGGTGGCATCGACTATGCGGAGAAAACCGCCAATGACTACCGCGACCGCGCCATCTCCGCTCTGGACACGCTTCCCGAGTCCAAAGCAAAACAGTCTCTCATTGATCTGGCGCATTTCGTGGTCGAACGGGCGAAGTAGGGGGGCTTCCAGCACCCCGGACTTAACATTCGGGGCTACCAGGATCATTCATTTACCATAGCTCGTATACAGATCATGAAACGACTTCTTTTTCTCCCGTTACTATTCTTATTCTCGATTCAGCTGCAGGCACAGATCGAGAGCGTCGAAATTCTCGAAGACGAGGTCGGGCGTCCGTTTACCTTCGAAGATATGTACGCACTCGGACGCGTTAGCGACCCGCAGATCTCTCCCGACGGAGAGACCATACTCTATGTCGTCACGCATTACAGCCTCGAGAAAAACAGTTCGAACAGCGAAATCTACCTCGTGGATATCCTCGGCGAAACCAGCTCACGGCTGACCGACCATCCGAAGTCCGACCGCAATCCTCGCTGGGCTCCGGACGGCAAGAGCATCGCATGGATATCCTCGCGTGAAGAGGGATCGCAGATCTGGGTGATGAATGCCGACGGTTCCGCACCGCGCCGTATCACCGACATCTCCACCGGTATCGACGGATTCGAGTGGACGCCAGACGGATCGCGCTTCCTGTACACCTCGAATGTTTATCCTGACTGCAAAGACGACGCCTGCAACAAGGCACGCGACGCGGAGCGGGAGGCAAACCCGGTGAAGGCACGCCTGATCGATAAGCTGCCCTACCGCGTGTGGAACCACTGGAAAGACGACAAGTACAGCCACGTCTTCGCCATCCCATCGGCAGGCGGCATACCGGTAGACCTCACCCCTGGTCCTTTCGACACGCCGCCCATCGATCTTGGAGGAAATGATTTCACCGCCTCTCCCGACGGACAGGAAGTCGCCTTCGTCAAGAACACGGAGGAAATGGTGGCGGCGAGCACGAATAACGATATCTGGCTCGTCGGCATCGACGGCACAAATCCACGCTGCATCACCGCGGACAACAAGGCAAACGACAATTACCCGGTGTATTCGCCCGACGGCAAGTACATCGCATACCGCAGCATGGCGCGTCCGGGCTACGAGGCCGACAAATACGACCTGAAGGTGTATGAACGCGAAAGCGGCCGCACATGGAGCGTCACCGAGGGTGTGGATCGTTCGGTGAGTGAAATCATCTGGAGCAAGGACAGCAGGCGCCTGATGTTCGTCGCACAGGATGGTCCCTACAAGGCCCTTTTCGAAGTACCTGTGCAGGGCGGCGATGTCCTGCGCGTGATCAAGGGCGTCCTCGAACTGCAGTACGTACATATGGATTCGGTGAAAATCGTAGAGCTGGGAACCTACCGGCACGATTTCCGCCTGCATCCCGACGGCAAAACCCTGGTGTTCGTCGGTGAGCGCATGTCGCATCCCGCGGAGATCATGTCCATCAAGTAC
Organism: Ignavibacteria bacterium; assembly: GCA_002869275.1. Lineage (GTDB taxonomy): Bacteria > Bacteroidota > Ignavibacteria > SZUA-365 > SZUA-365 > BM516. Next base: position 4,633 of record PKTF01000218.1, read on the forward strand.
GACGGCAAACGCATTTCCGATATCCGCCAGCTGACGTCGACCAACGTCGATATCATGAGCCAGATCGAGATGCATGCGCCGGAATCCTTCACGTTCAAGAGCAAGGACGGTACCGAGGTGCAGGGCTGGATCGTCGTGCCTCCGGATTTCGATCCCGAAAAGAAATACCCGATGATCTACCTCGTCCATGGCGGACCCCAGGGTGTGTGGGGTGACAACTTCCACTATCGCTGGAACGTACAGCTGTTCTCGTCACCTGGATTCGTCGTGGCAGCGGTAAATTGCCGCGGGTCGGTAGGCTTCGGCCAGGAGTTCACCGACGGTGTCAATCAGAGCTGGGGCGGCAAACCGTATGAAGATCTCATGGCAGGACTCGATTTCATCCTCAAGGAATATTCCTTTGTGGATGCGAAGCGCGTCGGTGCGGCGGGTGCTTCCTACGGTGGCTATATGATGAACTGGTTCCTCGGAAACACCGATCGCTTCAAGGCCGTTTTCTGCCACGCGGGCGTGTATGATCTCGTGAGCATGTACGGTGCAACCGAAGAGCTGTGGTTCCCGGAATGGGAATTCGGCGGTCCTCCCTGGAAGAACCCGAAAATGTATGAGAAGTGGTCCCCGAGCCGCAACGCCGGAAAGTTCAAAACACCGACATACGTGTCGCACGGACAGTACGATTTCCGCGTCCCTGTCACCCAGGGCATGCAGCTGTTTTCGGCCCTGCAGCGCCAGGGGGTGGAAAGCCATTTCCTGTATTTCCCCGACGAGGGACACCTCGTGCTCAAGCCCCGCAATTCTCAGCTGTGGTATGGTGAATTCCACAACTGGTTCAAGAAGCATCTGATGACAGAGTAGACGCCTCGCTGTCGTTCCGACCGTCTGCAGGAAGAAAAAATAAGCGCGGGTCACTGGTGATCGTTACCAGGACCCGCGCTTCCGTTTTCGCCGTATCGCTTTCATGCGGAAAGCACCATCAGCTATCGTTTCGCACCTTGTCATCCACATCGGTTTCCACATGGAATGAACAGCACAGCGGCAACGGATAGACTTCGGGGTGCGCGGCCGCGTCTGTATGCGCAACCGCGCTTACTTCCTACATCCCCCTCTTCATTGGAGACACCATGTTGATGGTTCCCAGCTCTGAATGGATTGCCTGGGCAATGTAGGCTCTGCGCTGCGTGTCACTCTTCACCGTCTCGTACATCGGTTTATCTCCGCGGCGAATCTCTTTCCAGCAGCATTTCATTTCCATTTCCATCCCGTCTTCGATGACAGTCAGGTGGATGCAATCCCTTTTCCCGAGGTTGAGTACCGCCTCGGCGCGTCCGTCCTCAGTTTTGAAACAGATCATGGACCCATCCACACAGGCCACCGGATAGAATGTGTATCCTCGCACTTTGATCGCGTTGTCGCTGATTTCCACGTTTCCATCACAGCTGCTGATGACAAGTGTGGTCTCTTTGTCCTGAGCTTGCAGGTTCAAGGCACACAGCAGCAGAACCAGGGCTGCGCCTAACGTTTTCATGAGTTCCTCCTTCGTTTCTTCACCTGTTCATAGTATCGTTGGAAACGGAGTGTCGCGATTACCTGCAGCGACGAGTCCCCCGCACCGGGGGGACTTCGTCCGGCGAAAAATCGCTCGAACCCCACCTGCGTCAAGGGGAATCATGGCCTAATGTTGAAAGTTGACGCCCGTAATAACGAGAACCATCAAACGATGCACAATAGGTAGTTCTACACATTTTTATAGGTGGTACCACCTATTTTCCATGGAAGTTGGGGGGGTGGAGCCACCCAAATGCCGCGGAAGCGCTTCCGCGGCCGAACGACGCCTCACACTAAAGTTGCATCGACACGGTGAAATCCCGGATATTGGATTTCTGCGGAAGACAGATACATCCGTTGTGGCTATCCATGATCTCACTGAATAACATATCGAAGGAATATCCCGGGAAGATCCTTTTCAAGGATGTCTCCCTGCGCATCGGTGACAGCGAACGAATGGCCATCGTCGGTCCGAACGGCGCAGGGAAATCGACATTGATGAAGATCCTCACCGGGGAGATCGAGTCCGATTCAGGTGAACTCGCCCAGTCCCGTGCCAACTCCGTCGGCTACCTCCCGCAGGACGGCGTCGTGCACAGCGGACGCGCGCTGCTCGACGAAGCCTCCACCGCCTTCGACGATCTCATCGCCATGCATGATCGCATGGACGCGCTCAGCGCGGAGATCTCCGTGTTGTCGAATGCCGCCGAGGTAGACCAGGACGCCCTGCAGCGCAAAGTCGAAGAGCTGGGCGAGATCCAGCACGTGCTGGAGCACCGCGAGGGATATAACATCCAGACGCGCGTGGCGCAGGTGCTGTCCGGTCTCGGTTTCAGCGAACGCGACTTCCAGCGGCGGACGGAGGAGTTCAGCGGCGGCTGGCAGATGCGCATCGCCCTGGCGAAGCTGCTGCTGCGCGAACCCACGATTCTCCTCCTCGATGAGCCCACCAACCACCTCGATCTCGAGGCGCTGCAGTGGCTGGAGGAATACCTGCAGGGCTACGAATACTCGATCGTCCTCATTTCCCATGACCGCCGCTTCCTCGACAATCTCACGCGCCGCACGATTGAAGTGGCGATGGGGAA
>PKTF01000349.1 GCA_002869275.1 Ignavibacteria bacterium
GAGACGCAGGTGAAAGTCGTCCGTAATCTTCAACCTTCCGCTGTCGAACGTGTGCAATGGCGCCTTACCTTCGTCCGTGATACGGCTTCCGTCTATTCCGACCGCATGATCACTGTCGAGATGATTGGTGCTGGAAGTTTTCAGCAGTGTTCGCAAACCATCGTTGTCGCTCCGCCTCCGGTGCTGCCGTCGGATTTCGTGCTCACCTGTTCGACGCGCGATACCATCGTGTACAAACAGCAGACATCGCAGTACGATCCGGCGCCATTCATCATCAAGGCCGAGATCAGGAATACCGGATCGACGCAGCTCACTGGGATTCGGGGAACAATCGCGCCGGCAGCGGAAATCGCTCTCGAACCCGGGGAAACGCTGACCAAATCTCTCGGCGTGAATCTGGATCCCGGGCAAACCGCAGCTATTTCCTGGAACTGCCGCGGCATTCCACAGAGCGCCACAACCACCGCCCGGTCGCAGATCAGCGTCGAGGCCGATGGTTCGCTCCTGCGCCAGTGCCAGGTGGAGACGGTGCTGTATCATCCGCCGTCTAATGATTCAGCAGATGCCCGGACGGGGTGTTTCGCTACGGTGGATTCGATTCGATGTAATTCTTCTTCTGGTGGCTGGGATCCCAATCCTTTCACCGTCTCGTTGAGGATAACCAACACAGGTGGCGTCTCACTGACGCAGGTGACGGCTCTAATTCTTCCGGATAGCTACTTCGCGCTGGATGCCGGTGAACCTTCTTCAAAAATGCTGACAGAACCGCTGCAACCGGGAAACAGCGTCGTCGTGTCGTGGGTGTTGAAGGTCATTGCCGCGCCTGCCGACGGTACTGCGGGCGTTAGTTTCGAGACCTCATTCCGGGAGATCGCGACGCAGTTCTGCGTTACGGAATTTTATATCGAGAGAGCCTGTCAGATCATTCAGTTGAGTATCCCCGATGACAACGTGGGCGTCATGGGCGAGACCGTGAAGGTCCCCGTTATCCTCAATAATCCACACAACGTGACGCTGCGCGATCTGACCATTGCCGTGCATGCCGATCCTCAATTGGTTCGCCTCAACGATGTGACACTCGACGGTACAGTGCTGCAGGACTGGCCTGAACCGGTTATAGATGAACCCGCATCAGGTGTTCTGCGTGTCCATGCGAGCAGTGATCAGTTTGCTACCGCATCCGGAACGCTGATGTACCTGCACTGCACACTCCTTCCGCAGAGCGGCCACGACGGAAACTTCGGTGTTCTCGTTGTTCCGCTGACCTTCATGCATGAGTACCATGCGTTTCAGGAAGGAGTCATGGCGATTACGAAAGATGGAAGGATTATCATGTCCGGCGTGTGCGTCGAGCCGCTCGTAAGTGATGAGTACATACAGCTCAACAACCGCCCGAATCCTTTTAATCCCGTCACCACGATACGCTATCACGTGCCGCAGGATCTCGACGGGCGTCATGGCGTGCTCGAGGTGATGGACGCGCATGGCCGTGTGGTGCGAACGCTGGTTGAAGGCAGGCTGAAAAGCGGGACGCATGATATTGTCTTCGACGGCAACGGACTCGCGACCGGCATGTACCTGTACCGCCTGCGCGCCGGAAACCGTATGGTGACACGGAAAATGATGCTTTCGAAATAATAGCCGTTCTCCGCATCCTTCCCGCCGCCGCATCATAATGGACCGCCGCCATTTTCCTCACTACTTGCACCCGCGGAAACGGCAAACAACCCCGCGGCGGTCAGCGGCGGGGGAGGGAGTTTACGCATCTGGCACCATCCAAACGTAGTACATGAAACGACAGCACAAGGAGCAATCGTGAACATCGTTAACCCCGACATCACCGGCTACATGAGTGAACTGCTTCCCCGGCGCCATCGCGTGCTGCAGCGCATGGAAGAGGAGGCCTACGCGAGCAATTTCCCGATTGTCGGTCCGCTTGTCGGGCGGTACCTCGCACAGCTGGCTCTGCTCACCGGCGCATGGCGCATCATGGAGCTTGGATCGGGCTTCGGATACTCCGCCTGCTGGTTTGCCGGCGTGCTGCCCGCGGATGCTGAGATCATCTGCACCGACGGTGACCCGGCGAACCGTGAAAAAGCGCTGGCAGCGTTCGAAGAGATGGAATTATGCCCGAAGATCAGCTTTCATACCGGTGACGCGCTGGAGATCTTTGCTGGAATCGATGGAGACTTTGACATCATCTTCTGCGATATCGACAAGCATGGCTATCCCGACGCCTTTCAGGCGGCCTTTCCGCG
>PKTF01000023.1 GCA_002869275.1 Ignavibacteria bacterium
GCAGAATCCACAAGCCTCAGGTTTTTCCTCGAAAGACATCGCGGTATTCGCGAAGCGAGCTCGGGAGTTGAACGCGGCAGGCCAGGGCGATCAGGCGGTGTTCTACATGAGGACACAGATGTGAAGAGGATTACTCGGATGCTTCACACGGATTACGCGGATTCCACAGAGGGTTTTCAGTGCGTGTGGGATTCTGTCACGTTCGTCTCTGTGTTGTTCTTGCCGGAGTGTTTTTGATCACGTGCCTTAATCCGGGAGGAAGCGGTACATGTAACCGAGCTGAAGGAGAATCTGGGGATTGCTGAAATCGCCGTCACCGACTGAGAGTCCCGCCTGGAGAAAAAAGCCATGAAGGTTCAGTTCATACACCGCGCCGATGTATGTCCAACTGCGCGTGCGGGAGCTGAATCCATAGTACGGAGACCAGTAAGCATCCTCCTCTTCGAGGGAAAGCGCCCCCACGGTTGCAGCGAGGACATGACTGCGGTTGTGATTATCGGAAAGTTTGACCCCCAGGTTGAGCTGTGCTCCTGAGAGCAGTGATCCATAGACCATTCCAGACAATCGTGCACCGAGTGGACCGAACCAGCGGCCGACCGCGATATTAAGTCCGGCCGGAGTTCCAAAATTCAAACCGAGTTCCGTGTAGGCGGCGTGCATGAGGTCGGCGTCCTCATTCTCATAGTACCGCCGTTCGATTCCATCGGCAGATTTCGTGGGCGGACGCACGTCCCTTTCATGTGATTCCTTGCTGACACGCTCGACCTGGTCGATGGCGTACACCATTTCACTGCCGTCGTACAGGCGGATTTTCACATGTTTATTCGGCACCATCTCGATAATCGTCCCGAGGACTTTTGATCCGTCGTGCAGATACAGGGCATCGACCTCGTTCTGTGCGGCGGCGGTTCCTGCCATGAAGCACGTGAAGATGCAGAGTGCGATACAGATACGTAGAATCATGATGTCCGGCCTCCGCGAATATGAATGAGTCTTGTGATACAACGGGGATTCAGTGCTCGCTGCGATTGATCAATCCGACAGGAAGCGGTACATGTACCCGATCTGGCCCATGAAATAAGGGTGTCCCCGGTCTCCGACCGCGAAGCCGCATTGGAGAAACAGGCCCCTGTAATTGAGTTCGTACACGACGCCATAATACTTTTCGTCTCTGTTGGGAAGCATTTCAGACCATCCGGCCACGGCCGCGATGACACTGCTGTGCGTATAGTCGTCATGCAGCTTGATGCCGAGATTTCCCTGGATGCCGATGAAGTCATCTCCGAAGAATCCTCCGGAGACTCTCGTACCAAGGACCCCGAACCAGTATCCGGCGGAGAGGTTGATGCCGCTTGGCGTTCCGAGAGCCGCACCCAGCTCCCAGTAAGGAGTGCGCAGAAGCGGGGACTCTTCTTCGTCGGCAGCCTCGGTGTACCAGACGATATTTTCACCCTCTACGACAACGCCATCGGAGTCCATCTCGCGCATTTCCTTGCGGACTTTCTCGATGCGGTCGACCGTGTACTTCATCTCGCTGCCGTCGTACATGCGGATTTTTACATGTGAATCGGGTACCATTTCGACGATGGTGCCGAGGATTTTCGATCCGTTGTGCAAATACACGGCATCGACCTCATCCTGCGCGAAGGCGGTGTTTCCCAGGATTAGAATACAGATGCAGAGCGTGGTAAGAATGCGTGTGACCATCAACCCCAACCTCCGGATGCGTGGATGAACAGCGTGCGTGGTCCCGCGAGCGATTGTTTGCATGAAAAACGATAAGCAGCTGTCATTATACGGAATATGACCGGTTGGTGCAACCAGCGGAGCACACGGATTCGAAGAGGATTACTCGGATGCATCACACTGCTTACGCAGATTACGCAGAGGGTTTTTTCTCAGGTGGGAATTTGCCAGATTTCCCCCAGCTGAAATGACCCTCTGCGTAATCAGTGTACTCTTTGTAAAGCATCCGAGTAATCTCTTTTAAATCCGAGTAATCCCTATGCCACAGCGCTGCGAATGGTGCGGGAGCGACCCGCTGTACGTTGCCTATCACGACGAAGAATGGGGCGTGCCCGTGCACGACGACCGCCTGCTCTTCGAGTTTCTCATTCTCGAGGGAGCTCAGGCCGGACTCAGCTGGAGCACGATTCTGAAGAAAAGGGGGAATTATCGAAAGGCATTCGACAACTTCGATATCACGCGCGTTGCCGCGTATACAGAGGTCGACAGCGTGCGGCTGCTCGCTGACGCCGGCATCGTGCGCAATCGCCTGAAAATCGCTTCCGCGATCAGGAATGCCCGGGCGGTGTTGAACATACAGGAAGAGTTCGCTTCACTCGATGCCTATCTCTGGCGCTTCGTCGATGGGGTGCCCCTGCAGAATGCCTGGAAGTCCATGTCGGAACTGCCGGCGAGCACCGATATCTCCGACGCCATGAGCAAGGATCTGAAGAAGCGGGGGTTGAACTTTGTCGGCTCGACCATTCTCTATGCCTTCATGCAGGCCGTCGGCATGGTCAACGACCACACCACCGACTGTTTCCGCTATCACGAGCTTCGTCAGGCAGGCTGAACCGTATCAGCACCCCGTATCAATCAGAAATACGAAGCGGCCCCTTCAGGGGCCGCCATAATATTCTCTCTGTGTAATCCGCGTACTCCGCGGTAAAGCATCCGAGTAATCCTTCTTCGAATCCTCGTAATCTTTCTTACAGCATACCCCCATCCACCAACTTCGTATTCACGAAATCGAAAATCACCCCGTCCAGCCACAGCAGTTCCCCTTCCTCGTCATAGACGCCGGCACCGCGTTCATACACGGGAACAATGCTCCCGTCGCGGTGAAGAATGCGGTATTGGATGTGGTATGGATGCATGTTGCGGAGCCCCCTGTTCACAGCGTCCACGACCTTGATCTGGTCATCAGGATGAATGATACTGTTGAATGAGCGGACATGGTTTTTCACGAAATCGGACGCGGGATACCCTGAAAGCTCCTCGATCTGCTCGCTGAAATACTCCATGGTCCAAAAGGCGTCATTGGCGCAGCGATAAACGGCTCCCGGAATATTGGCCACGAGGGATTCGTAATGGTCCGTACTCTTTTTCACGAGGTTGTCGCGTTTGATGCTCATCGCGATCTGTTCTTCAAGTTCGCGCTTGATCTTGATCATCTCAGCATCCTTGCCGACCAGCTGCATGGAGAGATCCGTATTCGCTTCCTTGAAGGAGGCGAGATGTTTTTCCAGCGAGGCAATCTTCGAGAGGAGTTCCTCTTTGCTCATTTCTTCGTAGCTCATTCACCACCTATGCGCAAGTTCATCGTTCAGGCTTTCGGCACACTTGCGTATTCACGACGACGCAAACATCGTTTCTGCCGCGAGAAAATAACATACTAATTTACAGACAATTAGGACAGTCTTTGTGAACAAATCAGGTTACGATCCAGATTCCGTCCTTCACAGCCAGTTGCACATCGTCAAGCCATACACCGATTCCGGCTCCGCCGTCGCGAAAGTCCGTTACGATGTCTACGTGCTGTGCCGACCGGTTGAGCTTTCCTTCAGCTAACATGCGGTCGAGCGCAGCTTTGCCCTCGTCGGTACCTTCATTGGCCACATAGCACTCGGGGTAGCTCGCGCCGATGGCGATATGCAGTGTGCCGCCTACCTTCTCTACAAACAACGGATGTTTGAGAACGGTTTCAATGCCGGCGTTCATGCCGAGTGCCACCTCACCGAGGCGATGCGATCCGTCATCGGTCTCGATAATTTTCTGTAATGTTTCCTGTCCGCTCTGTGCGCTGTAGCGCGTAATACGTCCGCTTTCGAAGTTCAGGTAAATGCCCTGCACGGTTGTCCCGCTGTTGTATACCGGAAGGTCGACGAAAATTTCGCCTTCCACGGTGCTGCTGTTGGGACTGGTAAATACTTCGCCGTCGGGGAAATTTCGTTTTCCGGTACACTTGATCACACCGCGTTCGGCGATATTCATCGTCAGTTCGAGCGTACGGCCGTCTTCCGGGTGACGCGTCTGAATGCGGATGCTGTTGCTGCGGTCCATCACGTCGTAGATCTGCTGTTCGACGCGGTCGAGTTCGCGCGGATCCTGCATGGACGCCGAAACGATCACATCGGCGTACTCTTCGAGCGTCATGCCTTCGAGATCGGCAAAGCCCTGTGTTGGATACAGGGTGAGTACCCACGGTTTGGCCAGGCGGATACGTTTGAACTCCTCGTCGGCGCGCATCACGGCCATGGCGGTTTGTTCGGGCTGTCCGGCCGAGAGTGCCGGATCTTCCGCACCGAGGATTTCGATGTACTTGGTCATGGCATTATAGCGCTGTTCGTGCCACTCCGGCACGCGTGCGATTTGTTCTTCGGTACCATGACGGGCGATGGACGCGCCCCACACCTTGCCGCGGTCATTGTCCGGCGCCACGATATTCACATCGGCGATGCCGCCTGCGGCGAAAACCATATCCTGGAGCACCGACATCAGCGGCCAGGTGATATGTTCGCCCTTGATCATGATGACGTCGTCTTTCTGCACGCCGCCCAGTGAGTAATTCAGCAGGTAATCTGCCCAGGTCTTCAGCTTGTCGTCGGAGATAGTCATGTCTGTATCCACAGTGAAACGAATCAGAAAGATAGGAAGTTTGCAGGCCAGAGGGAAGGGGGCTCCGCAGGAGTTCGCCGCAGGCGAACTCCTGCGTCCTACGTCCTACGTCCTACATCATATTGCGCTTCAGGGTGGAAATCCGTATTGTGACCGCATTCCAGCAACACATCAGAATTTCCTAACGTACTGATACTTTAAACAGTGTGGAGGAGTACATGAGGCATCTCACAGCAGCAATCATCGCGATTACGTTCCTCGCGGCCGTGCCGGTATCGGCGCAGCCGATCTGGCTGGGCGACGGAGAAGATCACGCGCTTACCATCGAATGGCATAAACCGATTTTCGATGATGACGACCGCGTCGGTTTCATGATGTCGACAATCATACTCGGTTACCGTTCCCGGACATCGGAGAATCTCACGATCGTCCTCGATCTGCCTATGTCGAACTACGAGTACGAGGGCCATACCGGGCAGTTCCTTCTCGGCAATCCCTATGTCGGACTTGCTTTCGGCAATAAGAACTCCGAACTGTATGGCGATGTCGGTGTTCGTCTTCCCATCACGGACGACGATCCGGAGAAGATGAATGCTGTATTGATCGGGACGATTACCGAAATCGACCGGCTCGAGATGTTTCTCCCGAATACCGTTCCTGTTTCGGGACTCCTGCGGTACCGTACATACTCCGAGAATTCGAACATGGGGCTGCGGGCGCATTTCGGTCCGAGCATCCTGGTCTTTACCGATGACCGGGGATCCGATGATATGGAAGTCTTTCTGAAATACGGACTCCTCGGTGAGTACCGTGCGACGAGTGTTCGTGTTCAGCTCGGATTCACGGGCATCTTTAATACCACGAATGATCGAGGGGACTTCAGCGATAACTCCGAACATCAGCTGGGATTCGCGGTGAATTTCGACGCGGGCGGTCGCGTCTGGCCAGGCGTCATGCTCCAGCTTCCTCTCAGCGAAGACAGGAGCGAGATAATCAGCATGGTTCTCGGACTCAATGCCATGATCATGTTGTAGCACGCCGTATGCTGTATGCCGTACGCGGGAAGGCTTCGTTTCGCATGAAGCGCATGGCATACAGCATAAAGCGTACAGCATAAAGCGTATTGCGCAGGCAATTCGTATCTTCCCAGCATGTCCGAGAACATGCACATCATCCACCTGATTCTGAATCCGGCAGCGGGGAAGGGCCGGGCGGGCAGGCAGCTTTCGCGCATTGTCGCAGCGTTACATGAGGAAGGGTATCGCGTAGAGGAATATGTGACGGCGCGGCGCATGCACGCGGCCACCATCGCCCGGGCACTGCCCGACGACGGTGCTCCCCTTTGCGTGGCCGGTGGAGATGGGACGCTCAACGAGGTGATCAACGGACTCAAGCCGAAGTCGCATCCCGTGGGCGTGCTGCCGTTCGGTACGGGCAATGATTTCGCACGGGTGTTGGGAGCGAAATCCATGTCCGACACGCTCTCCGCGATTCTTTCCGACCGGCGGCGCACAATCGATATCGTCAAGGCTGACGTGATGGAGGAAGGCGCGGCCATTATTTCGCGCCGCTATCTCAACGCGCTTGGTGTGGGTTTCGATGCAGCCGTGGCGGTGGATGTCTCGCGCAGACGTATCGGCACCGGCATCGTGCCCTATCTGCTGTCGGTGTTCGGCATGCTGCGCAAATATGAGTCCGTGCCGTCGCGCACGCTTCTGCACAACCGCGAACTCTCTGAACGGCTTTTCCTCGCCTGCGTGGGCAATGGCACCACCAGCGGAGGGGGTTTTCGGCTGACGCCCCTGGCAAAACTGGACGACCGTCTGCTCGATGTCTGCCATGTACGGGCGCTGTCCGTTGCGCGTATCCTCCAGGTGCTTCCTCGAACCCTCAACGGTTCGCATCTCACTGTTCCCGAAGTGACCTACGAACAGGTGACGCATGTGGATATCACTCTCGATTTTCCCCTGCCTGTGCATGTGGACGGGGAGATCATGAGCACCGCCGCCCGACGTGTGATCGCGAGCTGCATTCCCGCCGCACATGATTTTTATTCTCCTGCCTGACTCGCGCGCATCCTCGCATCTTGTTCCCGGCAAGAAATATTCTGTATCTTCATCTGATATGACTCTGTATCAAGCAAAGGAAGATGAATATGGACCTCAACGCGATTCAAACTGCCCTTCGTGAAGCCGGTGTCGACGGCTGGCTCTTTTACGATTTCCACAACCGCGACGCGATCGCCGCGCGTATTCTCAATATGGATACCAGCCGCTTCGCTTCGCGCAGGTGGTACTATTACATTCCCGCCGAAGGCGAACCGCAGAAGCTGGTCCACCGCATCGAACCCTGGCGCTGCGACCACCTGCCGGGCGACAAGCATGTGTATCTGCCGTGGACACAGCAGCAGGACATGCTGAAAAGCATTCTCAGCGGCGCGAAAAAGGTTGCGATGCAGTATTCGCCGAACAACAATATTCCCTACGTCTCCATCGTGGATGCAGGCACGATCGAACTCATCCGCAGTTTCGGTGTGGAAGTCGTGTCGAGCGGCGACCTGGTCGGACGCTTCGAGGCACATCTGTCCATGGACGACTGGGAAAGCCATAAGATCGCCGGCGATATCATGCAGATGGTCAAGGACGAAACCTTCAAGGAAGTCGCGCGCCGCATCAAGGCCGGCGAGGCTCCGCGCGAAGTGGAAATTCAGAATTTCATGCAC
>PKTF01000345.1 GCA_002869275.1 Ignavibacteria bacterium
TCATACACTATATCCTGCTCAGCTGGAGCTGTTTGCCCGTGTCCCCGACACCATCGAGTTCGTGGAACCTGTCCACCTGGCACCTGTCCACTTTGAGGCGGAACTTGCCAACCTCTCCGCGATTGTGCTCAGCGACGGATACTACGAATTCATCCACGAGCAAGTCCGAGATCTTCAGGGTATCACCTGCCTTGAAGAGGTGGGACAAATCCCCCTCAAAGCAAAAGCCTGGCTGAATCTGACAACACGCAGGGAGAACGGGGAGGATGTGCGGTCACGGGATATCCGGAAACACCGAAATGATATCCTGCGGCTGTCGCAGCTGTTCAACGTTGAGATGTATCATGAACTTCCTGATGTTGTTCGCAATGACCTGCAAAAGTTCCTCGAAGCAGTTGAACCGGATCTGACGGATGATCTCCTTCGTCAGCTTTTCGTGGATGATACTCCGCATGGAGTGATGTCGTTGTTGAGGAACGTGTTTACACGTGTGTCCGAATGAAAATATTTTAGCGTCCTGATGTAAATAATGGAGCGTCCAAGTGCAAATGAACGAAGAGAGAGTTTGGCGCGTCACGTTCCGCCAGCCTCAGGAGCCCGGCAGCCAGGGCTTCCGCGTCTTGCTCCGGCATATTCCGCTTTGTGTCAATCGTTGGCTGGTACATCAAATATAATTCGAACAACGATCGCACAGCTAGAATAATAGCCGCTTCAGATGCACTATTGAGAAATGCGGCCGCAACTGCACTTCGCACTTCTCGCACGTCAGAATGTTGAACCTTGTCCCTGGCCGCAACTTTCGCCATGCATGAATATTCCTTACTTTCAAGGATATTTACGTAGTAAGGGATATGATGCTCTCATCCCTGGTCCTGAAACCACGAACAGTTAATACTGTATTCACTGGAGGCACACATGGCACGTCATTTTACGCATTACTGGACCACGGCTACCTGCGATTTCCAGTTCTCCGAAGGCTATACCGGTCAGCCGTTTCATCATACCGCCGGAAATGGTTTCACGAAAAAAGGCATCTCCCTCGGCGATCACGTGTACGCCGTGAACGTGATGAGTGGTGGAATGTTTCTCATCGGAAAGATGGAAGTCGGTCAGGTCGTGACGTCCTTCGAAGATGCGATGGAACTGCTCGGTGAGGATATCTGGGAGGCCCCGCAGCACCTGATCGGCAAGGAAGGTACGGAAACCCCGATGTATTTCACCCGCCAGGTGCCCTGGGACATCGTCCGGCAGCTGCGCTTCATCGATCCCGAAGGCGGCGAGAAGGAACTGAAATTCCTCACCGATGAAAATCTCGACCGGCAGACCCTGCGAGGCATGCGCGAACTCACCGCGGCGTCGGCGGGACTCCTGGATGCCTTCCTCGCACAGCCGTTCGATGAAGTGGAATACCTCGAGGACGATGAGGAGTACGATGACGACGACGACGAGGATGAAGACGAGGACGAGGATCCGAAGGATATTCCGGAAGCCGAGCAGGAAAAGATCGTCGCGCAGTTTGCTGATGCCGAGCACAACGCCGAGGTGGAACGGACGGCGGTCGACCTTGTCACGAAAAGCTTCGAATCCGAAGGCTGGTCGGTGGTGTCGCGCGAACAGGATCGCTGCGGCTACGACCTGCACTGCACGCGCGAAGATGCTGAATACCACGTGGAGGTGAAGGGGACGTCCGGCGAAGACGTGCGCTTCATCATGACCGAGAAAGAGTTCTCCACCGCGATGGACGACGACGACTATCTCGTCTGCGTCGTCACCGAAGCACTCTCCGAAGAGCCCGTCATCACCATGTATGATGCCGATGATCTTCTCGAGGAATTCCGCTATCAGCCACTGCGCTGGGCGTTCATGCTGGATGAGGATTGAAGCCAAGCGAGCTGCACATCATGAAGATCATCGCCATACTCATATCCACATTCATCATCACGGCCTGCTCCGGCTCGCAGAGCAGCGAAGAGCGGTACCTGTCCCTCGGACCCATCGTCCTGGAGGCAAACCGCTATTACGAAGCAGAGCTCGAGAAGCATCCCACCGCCGCGATCAACGGCGAATCGTACATGAGTGTGTTGAAGATCAAATCAACGAGGGCGTTCTACCGGCTCGAGCCGTATCGTGTGGAAGTGCGCCCCTGGACGCTCGGACCGAAATCCGGCTTCTCCGTCGCACTGTTTGATGGCCAGCAGTCCGTCCTCTACGATTGCAGCGATACCCCGACCATAGACTCCTGGCGCTACAGCGCACCTGTAGACCCCCATGTCCTCATCATCGAACCGCCGTGCGGCTGGCCGGTGGAGTTTATTGATGAATGA
>PKTF01000057.1 GCA_002869275.1 Ignavibacteria bacterium
GGAAATCACCCGCGTGCCGATGTACAAACGGTCGCGTCTCGGTATCGGCTATCTGCCACAGGAAGCATCGGTCTTTCGTCAGCTCACGGTCGAAGAAAATCTGCTCGCGACGCTGGAAGTCATGGGATATAATCGTAAGGACCGTAAACAGCGTGCTGAACAGCTGCTGGTCGACTTCAACATCGCGCACATTCGCGGCAGCAAGGGGTACATGCTGTCGGGCGGGGAACGCCGTCGAACCGAAATTGCCCGCGCGCTGACGACGCATCCGAGTTTTATCCTCCTCGATGAGCCGTTCGCCGGAGTTGATCCCATCGCGGTGGAGGATATCATGCGCATCGTCCGCGAATTGAAGGAACGCAATATCGGCGTTCTCATCACCGACCATAATGTGCATGAAACGCTTTCCATCGTCGATCGCGCGTATCTTCTTTTCGACGGAAGCATCATCATGGAAGGGGACTCCGAAAAACTTGCCAACGACGAGGAAGCGCGAAAAATCTACCTCGGCGAAAGTTTCCGCCTTGATCGCTATTGAGCAGATCCTTCAACTTTAAAATTATTTTCCTTCCAACTGGTTTTTGAGAACTATTGTGCTTGCACGAGCGTTGTATTTCCTGATACAACTGCCAACACTGTAATCAGGCATTCTGCCATGCTCGCATATACAAGAACTACCGAGGGGCTCACGGTTACCGTTCAGTCCTATTTCCTCGAAGAGCGATCAGACATCATCAAGGGGAATTTCTTTTTCGTGTACTTCATCAGCCTGCGGAATACCGGTACCGAGCGGGTTACCCTGCGTCGTCGTCACTGGTATATCCACGATTCCATGGCACCGGATTATGAAGTTGAAGGGGAAGGGGTGGTAGGTGAACAGCCAGAAATCAAACCCGGTGATACCTACCATTATAACAGTTTCTGTGTGCTGAAATCATTTGAGGGTTCCATGGAAGGCGCGTATACCATGGAGCGGGCGGACGGCAGCACCTTCGAGGCGGATATCCCGCAGTTTTATCTGCAGGCACGCATGAATTGATTTTGCTTACGTATGAAAACAAAAACGGTCCCGTTTTCACGGGACCGTTTTTGTTGCATTCACCGTTTCCGATTACTCGGGAGCAGTGTCATTTTCTTTCTCTGGTTCTTCGGCGACCGGTGCGGATTCAGCGGCATCGGGTTCGCTTCCGGTGTTGACCGCAGTGAACGTGAAGCCGTCTCCATCAGTGTTCATCGTAACATTGATGACGCTGCCTTCGGGGAAATGTCCTTTGAGAATCTCCTCTGCGAGCGGGTCCTCGATGTAATTCTGCAGTGCGCGGCGCAGGGGACGAGCGCCGTAATTCGGATCGTAGCCCTTATCGGCAAGGAAGTCGCGCGAGGCATCGTCGAATTGCAGGGTGAGCCCCATATGTCCAAGTCGATCGAACAACTGCTTCGTGGAGATCAAAATGATTTCCTTGATGTGTTCTTTCGTCAGGGAATGGAAGACGATGCTTTCGTCGATACGGTTGACGAATTCCGGATTGAAGAGCTTTTTCATCGACTCTTCGAGCGTCTTCTTCATGTCGCGGTAGGCATGCTTCTCGAGCGGCGCCTCGCCGAAACCGAAGACACCGTCTTTTCTGATCTCTCGCGCACCGATGTTCGAGGTCATGATCAGGATGGTGTTTTTGAAATCCACCCGGCGTCCCAGACCATCGGTAATGATGCCGTCATCCAGGACCTGCAGCAGGATGTTGAATACGTCGGGATGCGCTTTCTCGATCTCATCAAGCAGGACGACCGAATACGGCTTGCGGCGGATTTTCTCGGTCAGCTGGCCGCCTTCTTCGTACCCGACATACCCCGGGGGCGCACCGACCAGGCGTGAAACGGAGAACTTCTCCATGTATTCGCTCATGTCGATGCGGACGAGGGCGTCTTCGGAATCGAAGAGGAAGCGCGCCAGGACCTTCGCCAATTCGGTTTTTCCGACGCCGGTCGGACCGAGGAACACGAAGGAACCGATCGGGCGCGTGGGATCCTTGAGACCTGCTCGTGTGCGGCGAATGGCGCGCACCAGCTTGTCGATGGCTTCGTCCTGCCCAACGATGGCCTGCTTGAGTTCGTCGCCCATCTTGAGAAGTTTCTGCGACTCAGACTGTGCGATACGGTTGACGGGAATGCCGGTCATCATCGACACGACATCTGCGATGACAATATCGTCGACGTCATGGACGATGGATTGTGACTGCACTTCCCATTCCCGCTTTGCTTCGTCGAGTTCGTTGAGCAGTTTCTTTTCGATGTCGCGCAGGCGTGCCGCTTCTTCGAAATTCTGGTTGCGCACGACCTGATTTTTTTCGCTCTTGATCTTCTCGATCTCTTCTTCGAGCGTCACGATATTCTTGGGCACCACGATATTCTCGAGATGCACTCGTGCGCCGGCCTCGTCGAGCACATCGATGGCCTTGTCCGGCAGGTAACGGTCGGTGATGTACCGGTCGCTCAGCCGCACGCAGTCCTTGATGGCACGCTCGGAATAGAGCACATTGTGGTGCTCTTCGTATTTGTACTTGATGTTATCGAGAATTTCGATGGTCTCATCCACAGTTGTGGCATCGACCATGATTTTCTGGAAACGGCGGTCGAGGGCACCGTCCTTCTCGATATTCTGCCGATACTCGTCCAGCGTGGTCGCGCCGATGCACTGGATGTCTCCCCGTGCAAGCGCGGGTTTGAACATGTTGGAGGCGTCGAGCGAGCCCGAAGCTCCGCCTGCGCCGACGATGGTGTGCAGCTCATCGATGAAAAGAATGATGTCACGCGCCTTTTCCAGCTCGTTCATCACCGCTTTCATCCGTTCTTCGAACTGCCCGCGGTACTTCGTACCCGCCACGAGGGCGGCGAGGTCGAGTGTCACCACGCGCTTGTTGTGGAGCACACGTGAGACTTTCTTCTGCACGATGCGCAAGGCAAGCCCCTCAGCGATCGCCGTTTTACCGACGCCGGGCTCACCGATGAGTACCGGGTTGTTCTTCTTGCGACGAGACAGCACCTGCGCAACACGCTCGATTTCTTTTTCACGTCCGACGATGGGATCAAGCTTGTCATCAATCGCCATCTTGGTCAGATCACGACCGAAATTATCCAGGACGGGTGTTTTCACTCGCTCTGAACGCTTTTCAGAGGACGATTGACCCTTTTCGCCCGGCTCATTGCTTTTCTCGGCTTCGCCACCTTCGATGGCGGCGGAGGGTTTTCCGCTGATGATGTTGTCCAACTCGTTGCGGACGAGGTCGTACTGCACGTTGAACTGGTTGAGGATCTGGGCGGCGATATTATCGTCATCACGCAGAAGGGACAGCAGGAGGTGTTCGGTGCCGATGACTTCCGACTTGTACAGCTTGGCTTCGAGATAGGTGATTTTGAGCACCTTCTCAGCCTGCTTGGTCAGCGGGATGTTGCCGATCGTGATGGTGCCGCCGGAAGAACGCACCGTGTCTTCAACACTTTTTTTCACCTGATACAGATCGCAGCCGAGATTACGCAGAATCTTGACGGCGATGCCCTCTCCCTCGCGGATGATGCCCAGGAGGAGATGTTCCGTGCCGATGTAGTCATGGCCGAGCCGCAAAGCCTCTTCACGGCTGAGTCGGATGACTTCCTGCACTCTGTTTGAAAAATTGCCTTCCATTGTATTTCCTGGGTAGATGAGATCGTTATTCGAAATTGTCCGTGCGCGGCAGGACCGCGTTACCTGTAACTACAAATAAAATAGCGCGAGGGTTCCCTAACCGCAAGGTGAAGATACGTGCCTGACTGACAGGTGGCAGATGGTAGTCTATCAGAAAATGATGGTCCAGAGCGCGTAATCGAGGATGAGGATCATCGCTGAAGACAGAACGAATGCACGGATAGTCGAGAGGCCGACGCCCTCGGCTCCGCCCGATGTCTTGAAACCGATGTGGCAGCCCAGGATGGACGTCACTCCGCCAAACGCCACGGCTTTCAAAATTCCCGAAAACACGTCCTTGGACTGGAAAAACCGTTCAACACTTCCGAAAAACACCTGCGGAGTGAGATCGAGGAAAAAATTCGCGACCCCGAAGGCTCCGAACAGGGCAATGGCATTGGCGAAGATGACCAGTACGGGCATCATGACCACGGCCCCCACGAATCGTGGCATGGCCAGATAGCGCACCGGATTGATCGCCATCGATTCCAGTGCGTCGATTTGTTCGGTGACTTTCATCGTTCCGATTTCCGCCGCGATGGATGCCCCCACGCGTCCTGCGATGACGATGGCGGTGAGAACCGGTCCAAGCTCGATAAAGATCGCGCGGCTGACAGCACCGCCGATCAGCGAAAAGCTGATCATTCCCTGGAACTGATACGCAGCCTGCCAGGCCGAAACCATACCCGTGAACAGACCAATGATGAGCACCAGCGGAAGCGAGCCCACACCGATATGCGTCATCTGCTCGAGCACCAGCGCACGGTCGCGAAACAGCCTGTGCATGCTCGCGAAAATGCGCCACTGCAACATGCCTACCTGACCGATTTCCCCGAAGAAATCCATCGTCCGGCGACCCAGTTTGTCCAATCCAAGCGTCATGCCTGCAATGTACGGAAAAAGGAATTATGTCGTAGGTCCTACGTCCAATGTCGGCCAGCCGCACTACCGGTAGATCTTCAGTCCCTCGGTACAATTCCGGCACATGTCAACGTCCTTTCGGTTATGGAGGATACGGCGGCGAAAATCGTGGTATGATTCGGACTGCCAGATCTCCTCGAAGCTTCCGTCACTGAGCTGTCCGAGCGGATATTCAGCATCCTTGTCGAAGCAGCAGGGCACTACGGTGCCGTCCCAGGTGATGACGCTGCGCTCCCACAACCGCACGCAGCGGTTGTGCAGACGGTTTTTCGTGCGCAGTTCGCCGTTGACCCGTTCGTATCGGCTGTAGCGCTCGTTTCGGGGCAGGAAATTTTCCGCGCCTTCGATCGAATACACTTGAATGGTCTTCAGTGCGACATTCGCGCCGTAGCGCTGCGCCAGTGCGCGGAGTTCGTCGATCTGGTCTTCGTTTTGCCGTGTCACGAGAAACTGCAGCGTCAGCTCGGTGCGACAGCTGCTGCCGGCTTCGCGCCGGGCGGCAGCGAAGTGTTCCAGCGCATCATGGACTTTCTGCAGGCTGCCGCCTACGCGGTATTCCTCATACACCTCCTGTGTGAGGCCGTCCACCGAAACGATGAGGCGATCGAGCTTGCTGGCGATCACGCGCTGCGCGACCTCCGGACGCAGGTAATGCGCATTCGTGCTCACCGATACGTACATGCGGCGTTCGTGTGCGTATTCCACCATCTCCAGCAGACGGTTGTTTATGAAGGGCTCGCCTTCGAAGAACAGCTGCAGGTAGAACACTTCACGGCGTACCTCCTCGACGATGCGGCGGAATTCGTCGAGCGAAAGCAGCCCCTGGGGACGCGTCATCGTGCCGTTGCCGGAAGGACATTCCGGGCAGGAAAGATTACAGCGGTTCGTTGGTTCAATCGTCAGCGTGTACGGCAGCCCCCACACGATGCTGCGTCCGCTCCATACGGACAGTCGATACGACGCGAGCATGCGCAGCATGTTCCACGTGCGCCAGGGCGTGATGCAGCGCAGCAGGTTTCGTATGGTGCGTGCTGTGATCATGGAAGCTTTCTGCAGAGAAGGTACCACGTTGGCGTAATCCGGCGGTTTACGAAGCCGCTGTGGTCGGGCACCTTGCTGACCAGGTAGGGAAGCACGCGCAGCCTGCGCAGCAGTCTGACCATGCGCAGATGCCAGCTGCTCCAGACCAGGGCTTCAGGCCGATGCAGCAGTGCACCGGCCGCCTGGCTGTTGACGAATTCCCAGTAAAAGCCTGCCGTGCCGAGCAATGCGGACAGCTCGCGCTCCGAAAGCAGCTGTGCGAGGTCCTCGCGCACGGCGTCCGCCGGACGCCGGCGGCGGAGCACTTTGCGGAGCTCTCCGCGGGATTTCCGGCTCACGAACGGCAGTCCGAAATGCGGATCCGCGATCATATTCGCCATGCTGTCTCGATTGGGTGTGCTCAGATACAGAACGCCGTCTGCGCGCAGCACGCGTGCGAGTTCGCTCAGCACGACAGCGGGCCTGGCCACATGTTCTATCACATCCTGCAGGATGATGATGTCGCAGCTCTCATCAGGCAGGGGCAGAATGCTCAGGCGCGCGTTAACGCTTCGGATCTCCGGATCGTGTACGTGCAGCGTTGTGAGACGCACGGGATCTCGATCGATCGCTGTGACGGACGCCCCGCGATTGCGTGCAGCGATACTGCTGCCACCGATGCCGCAGCCTGCATCGAGCAGGTGCGCGCCGCGCAGGGGACGCAGCTCTTCGATCAGGTCGCATACGAGTTCGCCCCGCGTTACGGCCTTGTCGGCCGCGCGTTTCCACTGCGCGTAGTTCGGATGCGATTGGTCGAGATGCGCCGTCGATATGGCGGTGTCCTGCTCCACGTTACCAGCGGGATCGTTTCACAAATGAGAGTAAGCCGACAAACAGTGCATGGAAAATATGAAAGCCTTCCCATTTCGCAAGCGCGACCCGTGAAGAGTCACCGTGCATCCATTTGAATGCCGCCACGAGGAAACCGGTATCGTACCAGAGTTTCCAGGCCCAGAGCACGGGCGGAATGAGTTTCTGCCAGCCGGGGAGCAATGCCATGAGCGCAGCAGCTGAAACCGGTACCAGTATCTCGCTCGCCACGAACAATCCCAGAAGTAAGGCCGCGGAGCCGCGATATGACGCGGATACGCGATAATGACGAAGCTTCTGACGGAAGAGCGATTTCCAGTCGTGGTGGGCATCTGAGTGGACGAAGGATCCCGGTTCAGTACACATACCGACCGTGGCTCCAGCCGCGATCATGTTCTGCAGCAGCAGATCGTCGTCACCACCGAGGTGTTCGTACAATGCTTCGAGCGTACCGGCGTTCTCGTACATTTCTTTTCGAAAACCCCAGCTGCGTCCCGTGGTCATGTACGGCTGTCCCCACGCCGTTGCGGCACTCATCAGCGCCATCGTGCGGCGTGATTCGAATGCGCCGTAGCGCGCTGCGGCTGGGCGCTCTCCGCGCAGGGGTGCGAGTCCGACCACGACGTCCTTGCCGCTTCCGAACA
>PKTF01000333.1 GCA_002869275.1 Ignavibacteria bacterium
AGACAGACTATGAGCGTAGTATGTTGCAGGTTCTGCTTTTCGGACTGGGGTTCGATTCCCCCCATCTCCACTCCCCTACTGATACAGCCCGGAATTAGCGTTTCCGGGCTGTTTTCGTTGATTCTCTTCCACTCGAATCGACTCAATCCACTGGAATCCACTGGATGTTGGATGTTTTTTGGATGTTTTTTCGCTGCGATCTACCGCAGCAACAGCATCTTCCTTGTCTGCAGCTGCCCACCAGCAATCAGACTGTAGAAGTAGACGCCAGACGGGAGTGCCGTGGCGTCGAAGGCGATACGATGTGAACCTGGATCGTGCAGCTTGCCGTCCAGCAGCAGTTGTATCTCACGACCGTATAGATCGTGCACCGTGAGCGTAACATGCATCGCATGTGAAAGCTCGAATCGCACCGTGGTTGTTGGATTGAAGGGGTTGGGATAGTTGCCCATGAGGCGGACTGTGCGCGGCCGGACTTCTGCGAAATCATCGTGGATTTCGGTCACGTTACCGTCGGCATCAGTTTTCACAAGATACACCTGGGTGTCCATGTCCGGAGCGTATGAATCGGTCATGCCGACGAAAACGAATCCACCGTCGGCGGTCTGTTGTACCGCGTTGAAGCGATCGGACTTCGATCCACCATAAAACCACTCGCTGACCAGAGAACCGTCTCCGGCAAGCCGTGTTGCATACGCGTCGAGTCCTTGCTCCTCCCCGCGGAATACGTCCCCCACCACCAAGTAGTCACCGTTTTCGAGTTCCAACGCATTTGCTGGGGAACTGAGATTACTACCGTGCAGGACCGTGGACCACTGTTCGCCTCCCATCGCGTCAGTTTTTATGATCAAGCTGATCAAACCCTCGGCTCCGATGGCACTGGGCCCGCCGATAGACTCACAGGCAAGCAGGAATCCTCCGTCAGCGGTCTGCACAACGCACAGCGCCCTATCCGGATTGTCCGGCTGCCCGTAGGTTTTTGTCCATAGTGTATCACCGGAGGCATCGGTTTTCACCAGGAACACATCGCCACGCTCGTCGCCGAACGACTTCGTATCCCCGGCGAGTATAAAACCGCCATCCATGGTCTGCTGGACTGATCCTCCCCAGTCCCATCCCACTCCACCGTAAGTTCTCGACCAGAGCGAATCACCGTTCTGCGCTACTTTGAGAAGGTAGAAATCGAGCCCGCCCATACCAAAAGACACGGTATGTGCGATAACGACATACCCTCCGTCCGCAGTCGGCGCCATATCGTGTACGTAGTCGGATCTGGCGCCACCGTAAGTTTTTGCCCAGTCAACCGCTCCGGAAGCCTCGATCTTGATGAGACGAATATCGTAACTGTCACTGAAGGAATTCGTCGCCAGAGTGAGAATGTAGCCGCCATCTGACGCCGGAAGCAGCGAAATACCCGAATCGAATCCCGATCCTCCGTACGTGTTCGTCCAGAGCGGATTTCCGAGTGCGTCGGTGCTGATGACCCATGCATCCGTCGTGTCGTCGCTCACAGACCGGGTCGTCCCGATCAAAAGGAATCCTCCACCGGGGATCTCGAGCACATCATTCCCCGCATCGTATCGCTCTCCACCGTAGTGGCGTTCAAAGATAGCCTGCCCGCTGGCAGTCCCATTCAGAACGGCGCATACGCTCAGGACATACACGGCCCATGCAAGCCGTTTCATGTCTTTCCTCCAAGGTTCACAATGTGTCACATACATCAGCCCCTCACGTGAGGGGCTTTGTGCTTGCATGCCGGAAATGTAATGAAGAAGATCGTACACAACTAGTATCGTGTAATTTATCAGCGGCTGAGCAGCAGCAGACCGAACAGGGCATCCAAGCAAAAATGCGGTCATAGACCAATGCTGTCACGATTAGGCCAATTAAGGCTGGGTCATATACCCCGTTTTCACGATCCCAGTCGGGGTATATCCCGCAATTTTTTTTACCTCCGTTGAACCAGCCAACTGCTTCCATTAAATCATTCAAAACCAGCTTATTCAGGCTGATTTCAAGAGAAGGTTTGCAGAGTCATCTGCCTTGAAATGGCGCGATATTTGTTGAAGCATTATGGTCCATAGACCGATACTCTGCATTCGAGCTTCAATTCAACCAGAAACACAGTCTGTTCAAAGGTTCTATCAATGAAGTGTCCTTCGCAAATACGGGTGGCATCAATCGGGATAGCTTCTCTTATCTTTTGCGGTTTTCGATTTATTTCAGTGGCGCCGGATTCCCACGCGGTTCCGAAATGCCCCAGATCCATGCCAGCTGTGTCATCCTTATCCATGGGGTTGACGAATAGCCACCATGACTTCAGCGGTGCCGCCTGGGCCAATAACGATATGTGCAGTCCATGTCATACCCCGCATAACGCAAACACGACGATTCCTGATTCCCCTTTGTGGGCACATGATCTATCGAGCGCAACGTATTCTACGTATTCATCACTAACCCTGAATGCCAGCATTGGGCAACTGAGCGGGACAAGTAAACTCTGTCTCTCATGCCATGATGGAACCGTCGCCCTCCCCGCATTTATCGGTGTAACCGGTAATCCCTCCGGAAGCTTTATCAATAACAAAATGGAAATTGGCACGAATTTACAAAAGCATCACCCCATCGGATTCACGTACAACACTTCGTTGGCCATTGCTGACGGTGAACTGTACGACCCCGCCCTAACATCATCCGGCCTCGGTGGCACGATAGCACAGGACATGCTCGACAATGGGAAATTGGGCTGCGTATCATGCCATGACGTTCACATCACCAGAAACACCTCGAACTCTTGTGCGGGATGCCATACCGTACACGCCCCCATGAGAACAAAGACGCTTTCCCTCTGGAAGTCAAATGACGGCAGCGAACTCTGTCTGACCTGTCATAACAAATAACCTTCGATAGATTTGATTGAATTCTAACTGGGACGTTGCAATAAGGATTTCAATCTAACCACGCGCGAGATCATATTTTGATCGGGGTGAGCCGTTCTATGAAGATAGATTCCATAATACTTATACGACTTCACCCACTTATTCTTTTGATAATAAACTGTCCCCAGGTTTTTTGGTGATTTTTCGTTTGCAGGATCCTCCGAAGTGACAATTATTTATTGTCTGTGCGCCGTACTGGTATCACCCGATGACGCAGGGGAAGATCGAACGGTACCACCGGACGATGAAGCAGAGAAAACAGTTCAATCTGCGTGGGAATGACGCACGGCAACAACCAAAACTACACCTTAGCAATCAGCCCAATGTGTCCTAAAAGATCTGAAGACATACAAACTTTCTGTCAGTATTGCCTTCACGGATCAGAATCGTGCGCAATCGTTCGAACGCTACCTCAAATCCGGCTCCGGCCGCGCCTTCGCGAAGAAGCACTTCGAATCGTGATGTTGTCGCGTTTCGCACAAACCGACTGGAATCGACCGCATGTTGGATGTTTTTTCGGCGGGGAAAGGACAAGCCCCGGCTTTCACCGGGGCTTTCATTCACTTGTACTCTTGCGCGTGATCTCGCTCATGCTCCTGCTGATATATTTTTGTATAATAGCAGTCATGAATCCCTGAACGGCGATACGGCGACTTCCCATGAAATTCCTCCCTTCACAGCTGGCATTTTTCCTGCAGGGTAAGACGACGCGGCGGAATATCCGCGCGCTATTGCGCTTCCTGCTCAGTCTCGTGGCGCTCATTACCGCCTACAGTGTCATTTTCCACTACCTGATGGAGGCCGAGGGAAAATCGCACAGCTGGGTGACGGGCTTTTACTGGACGCTGACTGTCATGTCGACGCTGGGATTCGGGGATATCACCTTTCAGACCGACATCGGCCGCGTGTTCTCGATGGTGGTCCTGTTCTCGGGAATCATGCTCCTGCTCGTACTGCTGCCCTTCACCTTCATCCAGTTCTTCTACGCTCCGTGGCTCGATGCGCGAACACGTGCCCAGGCACCGCGCGAACTCCCGAAGGGAACCGCACGTCACGTCATCGTCACCTGCTCCGATCCGGTCGGCATGAGCCTGATCGACAAGCTCCGGGGATACCAGACGCCGTATGCGCTGCTTGTGGATGACCTTCACACCGCGCTCGATCTGCACGACGCCGGCATCCGGGTCGTACTCGGGGAACGGGATGATCCCGACACCTATCTTCGCCTGCGTGTCAGCGACGCCGCGCTGGTATTCGTCAACGGGGAAGATGAAATCAACACCAATATCATCTCGACCATCCGGGAACTCGATACCGAAGTCCCCATCGTGTCGCTGGCCGACTCCCCGGATTCCGTCGACATCATGACGCTGGCGGGCAGCACGCGCGTGCTGCGCCTGACGGAAATCCTCGGCAACTCCCTCGCCAACCGCGTGATCGGCGGAAAAGTGCATGCCAATATCATCGGCGCATTCGATCCGCTGAAAATCGCGGAAGCCCCTGTCAACGGCACGACGCTGATCGGCAAAACGCTGCGGGAAAGCGCCCTGCGCGAACAGACCGGCGTCACTGTCGTCGGCATCTGGGAGCGCGGCGTCTTTCACATGCCGAATATTGACGCCCGCCTCGGGAACGCCACCGTGCTCGTGCTCGCCGGGTCCGAAGAACAGTTTGACCGCTACGAACAGCGCTTCCACCGCGCCGGTACCGATGAAGCGTACGTCCTCATCCTGGGCGGAGGACGCGTGGGACGTAGCGTCGCGGAAGCGCTCAATCTGCGCGACATCCCGCATAGCATTGTTGAGAAAGATCCACGCGTGGTGCGAGAAACATCTCCGTACGTCGTCGGCTCCGCGGCGGATCTGGAGACGCTGGAGACGGCGGGTATCGGACATGCCACGACCGTCATCATCACGACGCAGAACGACAACACCAACATCTATCTCACCGTCTACTGCCGCCGTCTGCGGCCTGACGTGCATATCGTCAGCCGGGCAACGCTCGAGCGCAACATCTCGACGCTGCACCGCGCCGGCGCCGATGCCGTGCTTTCCTACTCCTCACTCGGATCGAATACCATCCTGAATTTCCTGAAGGCCGACCGCGTCATGATGCTGGCCGAGGGACTGGATATCACCCGCCTTCCGATACCACGCCGACTGGATGGCAGCTCGCTGCGCACCTCCGGCATCCGCGCGAGAACCGGCTGCAGCGTCATCGCCCTGCACACCGAGGATGGAACCATCGTCAATCCCGATCCTGATATCCGCCTTACATCCGAAATGGAAATGCTGCTCGTCGGACGCATCGATGCGATGAATACCTTCCTCTCCGAATACGATATCACCATCACCGGCACCCCGGCCGCAGGGCAGTAGAGAATAATCGCGGAACCGTCAGGCCGCCGGCCGAACTACCGCAGCAACACCATTTTCCTCGTCAGCCGCTGCCCACCGGCGATGAGGCTATAGTAATACAATCCTGACGGTAAGCTGCCGGCCTCGAAATGCACATGATGCGATCCGGCCTCTCTGTACACGTTGCTAACCAACCGGTGCACCTCGCGACCATAGAGGTCACTGATCATGAGTGAAACTCTCTGTGGCTTCTGCAGGATATACTGAATCGTCGTTGTTGGGTTGAAAGGATTCGGATAGTTCTGTTTCAGGACGATACCCGAAGCGGCGGGAGGATCATCCACCGCGGATGTTCCCATGTTCACATAGATGCGGAATCCGCGGGAGCTGTCGGCAAGGACGTTGGATGCGGGCGTCTCGTAGGTCGTATCCGTCGCGACGGCGTACCACATGAGCTCGGCGGCCTCACCGTTCCATTCGGGACGGGCACTCAGCAAGTGGCTTCGAAAATCAGCGACCGTGATACTCAGTGAGGATGCAATCTCTCCGAATGCACTTCGAGGAGTCCATGCCGTGGCACCCCCACCCTTGCCCGTATTCCGGTCGTAGAAGACTACACTGTGAGCTATATCGTCTGAATATGTCGCAGGATCAAAACGACTGATCATCGCATTTACATAGGCCTCACGCGGTACAGGAATGCGCCAGCGAAATGTGATTGTACTGTCATCCGCCGCGGTTGCGAGGTTGATGTGTGTTTCATCGGGAGGATACAGTTGCTCGAAAGGAGACGGCGCGTGATCCGCCACGAAGAACGCATCACAGACTCCACGAATGTACGATTTGTCGCTATGCGTGAACGTGATGCGATGCCCGGCATCGGCTCCCTTCTCACGGCTGATCGTCGGGAAAGCGAAAAAATGTGTCACTCCAAAGGGTACTGAAAGATCGCTGTCGAGAAGAGAATGCCGCCAGATGTCATACCTGTTTGGATCCCACGGTCCGGGCGGCTGATCGCCGAACTCTCCCGGAAAGGTGAACGTGGCGAAAACAGGGATGCTGTCGACAACTGTATTCAGGTACCGATCCCGCGAGATGACAAGCACCTCGAACGGACGGTACCTGTACATGACATCTTCCTCATCGCGAAAGGGATCGGTCAGATCGACGAGAAAATTCGCCAGGGTGTCCGGCACGAAAGTCATCACGGGGCTCTTCTGTTTTACAAAACCGGCATATGGCGTGATCTCGAGATGGATATTCGCCTCAGCCTTGGTGCTCCTCAGGCATATCTCGGCGCGCCCATCCCGGAACCTGTCGGCCGTGAGGGAAAAGTCAATCGCGCTGATCTGCAGGATTGCCTGATCCTCGAAATAGATACGATTCCAGGAATATCCCTCAGGGTCGTGATTCCACGTTCGGTCCGAGGTGTCGGCGGCCGCAGTTGAACCTGCGATGCTGATGGTGACAGCTGATCCCAGTGTATCCCAGCCGGTGACCACATTCCCGAGAGAATCCCTCGCTACGAGTTCGAAGCACACGGGTTCGCCCGCGGTAAGAACAAGGGTGTCCGGCCCATCATACTCCAACGCGACTCCCGCGGCAACTTGCGCATGCGCCACTGGACAGAACACGGCTGCGCATACTGCCAGCACAACAATACAATTCATGCGGTTATTCATGAGGACCTCCACTCCGATGAATCCGGTACAGACATTTCACACAATATCATCACTTTCGGAGAGAGTGGCAAGTTGCTGGTTGAAACACAGATAAGTGTTCACCGCAGCAGCAGCAATGTCGCTGTCTCACGCTGCTCACCGGCAATCAGCGTGCAGAAATACAACC
>PKTF01000279.1 GCA_002869275.1 Ignavibacteria bacterium
CATGGTGACATGAGCCACGCCGCGTTCGACGATCTGCTCAATCGTAATGGAGTTGAGCAGCGGCACATAGGCATAGGATCCGATGTGTGTGCCGGGCTTGGAAATGGACCAGTTGTAGATCGATCCACCCAGGAAGCGTTGCGCGATCATCGTGGCGACAATGGCCGTGAGCATGGCGGGGAGCACGATGGAATAGTCGTTACTGATTTCGATGAGAATCAGTATACCCGTGAGCGGGGCATGCATGGTACCCGCCAGAATGGCTCCCATACCTGAAAGTGCGTAGGCTGTAGGGGTTTTCACGAGCTCGGGAAAAACCATCATCATGAGAAGGCCGAACACGCTTCCTACCATGGCGCCGCTTTTCAAGGCAGGAGCGAACACGCCGCCTGTGCCGCCCGTACCCGTCGTGATCGCTGTGTGCCACGGTTTGAGGAACGCTACGACGAGCATGAGCCAGATCGGCAGCGTAGCATGCAGCGCATCATTGACCGGCGTGTATGTCTGCTCCATTAGTGATGGCAGGAAAAGAATCAGGATGCCGGCAAGCAATCCGCCGACCGCCGGACGAAACACCTCGGATACTTTGAGATGTTTCTTGCTGTAATTCTCCACAGTGATGATGACGCGTGTGAAGTATGCCGACACGAGTCCCATGATGACACCGAGAAGGGCGAAAAGCAGGTATTCGGGCAGCTCGATCGAGAAGCCCGACGGCGAACTCACCAGTGTGAAACTGCCGTAGATATTGCGCGTGATCGCTGTTGCGGCTACCGCTGAAACCACGACCGGAGTAAACGTCTTGAGGCGGAAATCTCCGAGGATGACTTCCAGGACAAACATGACCCCGCCCATGGGCGCATTGAAGATACCGCTAATGCCGGCCGCCGCGCCGCATGCGATGAGTGTGCGACTCTGGTCACGGGTCAGCCGGAACAGGTTTGCGATACTTATCCCAACCGCCGCGCCGACATGAATGATGGGACCTTCGCGACCGCCACCACCGCCTGAACCAATTGAAAGCGCACCGGTGAGCAGCTTTTGCAGAATGACGCGTCTCTGGATGCGTCCGCGTGAGAATCGAGAGGCAAGAATGACCTCGGGAACACCGTGACCCGGCTTGGCCTTGAACACATAGGTTTGCAGCAGTCCGACCGCAAGTCCTCCCACAGCAGGAATCAATGGGATAAGCAGATACTGCCAGTATTCGTTTGTGTGGGAGAGCGCGAAAAGATCGAGAAAATGCTCACCGGCGAATTCCACGATCCAGTTAAAGAGAAGAATGACTCCGCCGGTGGCAATGCCGATTCCGGCGGCAATGAGAATAAGGACAGACTCATTGCGAGTGAAGCGAATGAGTTTCTGTCCCAGTCCCTGCGGCGAACCGAAGTACATGCGACGGAAGGAGGCCTGAAGGCGCGGTATGAGCTTCTCGAAAAACTCCATAGCCCTGAAACTTACGGAGCGTGGGTTTCCGGAGCAAGAACTCGTTTTACCGTATATACAGCATCGCACGCGAAACCAGGGTGGATCCGCTGCGTACCACGGCGTGATACATGCCTGCAGGTAATGCACCCGCGTCAAACGTCAACTGATGCCTGCCCGCCCCCAGGGGTCCCTCATGCAGAGAGCGGACGATTCGTCCCTGACCGTCGAGAATATCCACGGTCATTTCCGTCTGCGAAAGGTCATCCGCAACGGTGACAATGATCTGCGTACGCGCTCCGGCAGCTGCGGAAAATGGATTGGGAGCGTTTTCCACGGTAATGTCGCGCTGCACACGACGAACGAGGAACTCGCAGTTGCCATCCTGCCGCACGAGTATTGCCGGAGTATCACCATCCAGCGGACAGCAGCGCTGCCAGAGTTCGCTGAACAGAACAGACAGGTCGAAGGTCCTGACCGAACGTCCGTTGTTGGGACCGATCACAAGATTCACAAGCACTCCCGATGTGTCGTCCGGATAGACACTGGCATTCGTGTGAAAGTCAAAGCGACCGTTTTCGAAAGACCAGCTGTATTCATCGTCTGAGACAAGGTTGCCGTTCAGCACCTGAATCTCATCGACGTCTTCGGAGAGTGAAAGCGCAACGGATGCCAGCATGGGCAATCCCGCCTCGAGTCCGCCCGCCACACGGATGGGAATCGTGATCTGATCCTGCGCGGCAAACAGGGGCAAGGAGTCGAGTACGATATCAAGTGCCCGGAAGCACTGGCAGATCAGGGTGGTGTCCCTTCCGGTGGTGATGTCCATCGGACATCCTTTCAGCTCCACGTCCTCGATGCGGAATTCTACCTGTTTGCTGCTGTCGGCCTGCAGGGCCTGGATGGGAAAGCCCAGCAGCCGCGTCGTCGCCGAGGCCGGAGTGATATCCTCGAGTGTGAAACGCAGGCGTCCCGGTCCGACACGTGCCATTCCGATGAGCTGGTTCTGCGTAAGCGTGCCCAGCGTGAAGGCCGGCGGCTGCACGCTGACGAGGTTTTCGTCGTAGGCGAGCGTGAACGACAGCGTCAACGTGAGGTCGCCTGACGGCACCGGTGTGAAATCGATATAGCCGCGATCCGTTGCAAGTGGGGTAATGTCGTCAGGCACGGTGACCGAGAGATGCCCCTTCGCAGCGCGGAAGGGACTGACAAAGCTTGCCGTCGCCGTCCCAATATCTCCTCCATGCGTGACAGTGAACAGGAGTGAACGCAGCGTGTCTTCACAATTGTCGGATACATATTCCGCGATGCAGCAGGGCTCAGTGATAATGTCGGCGATTTTCTCGTAAACACTGGTCAGTTCGCTGGGACGAGAAACGAAAAAGAATACTCCTCCGGTCTCGAGGGCCATCCGCTCGATAACGCCGGCGTTCACGTCATCGAGATTGAACGCGATGGTATGCAGAGTTACACCGAGCTGTTTCGCGACAGCGATGACTTCATCCACTTTCCGCACGGACTGATTATCCACCCCATCGGAAATGATGACCGCGTGACGATTGCCGCTCCGAAACTGCAGTTCCTCACAGGCGAGGTAGGCGGCGTCAAACAATTTTGTTCCGCCATTGGCATTCATGTTATCGAGTACCGATCGCAGTTCCACCTTGTCGGTGGTAAAGGCCTTCGCGATGACGATGCTGGTTCCAAAGGTGATGACGGTCGCCTCGTCATTGGGACCGAGACTGTCAACCATGGTTTTCGAGGCCTCGATGAGCTTCGGCAGTGTCGGAAACATCGATCCACTGTTGTCAAGTACCAGCGCGACTGAATTGATCTGCATTGGGTCCGGACAGCGTATGGACAGCTGCTGCGGCCTTCCGTTCTCCGTCAGCAGGACCTGAGATGTCTCGACACAGCGAACGATCAGTCCATCCTGCACAATGCACGCCTTGAACGTCACACGAGGGAGCTGGCTGAAATCGACGTCGCTGAGACTGACATCGAGGGGCTGACCTCGCAGGAGCGATGTCGTGAAGATCAGCAGAAGGCTTGAGAGTAGTAACGAACGGATCACGGGCATTGTTGAATCTTTCTTGCTGACGGCGAAATGGTCCATGGCCGGATGAGATCAACTCATACTACGGGAATAGAATATCTGCCGCAAGACCAAAACACGGGGAATTTCCGTTGCCATAGCGTGTCCTATTACTGGCATGCCTGAAATCCGCCGGGCGACGTCCGGCTCGCATCGGGGGAGCTGTGCACGGAGAACGTGCCGACTCACTCAACCACAGGAGGATTGTCACATGAAATCACCATCCCTCTCAGGCATAGTACTTGCCCTGTTCTTTCTCAGCAGCGGTGTGGAAGCACAGGTCTATGACGATTTCGATTCACCGACACTCGATCCAGTCTGGAGCTGGGTTCGAGAGTATACACCGCACTGGCAGCTGGAAACCGGTTATCTGACCATCATGAGCGACCGGGGCGCTCTCAACACCGAGAGGTTCAACAACGTGCAGAACATTCTTCTGCAGGATGTCCCCGACGAAGATGTCATCCGCCTGGAAACAAAGGTGTTGTTTTCACCGGAATTCTGGCTGCACAACGCCGGATTGATCTACTATATCGACGATGACAATTACATCCGTGTATCGCGTGGGCTCTATCCCGACGACGACGGGATCGACTACAACGGTGTCTGGATGGAATGGGAGCGGGAAGGTATCACGCTTTTTCACTTCGTCAATGACGTGCACTCCGATACCACGTGGCTCAGGCTCACGTGTGCAAACGACACGCTGTTTCATGCGACCTATTCCCTGGACGGAACAGCCTGGAAGGAAATCGCACGAAAAATACTGCCTTTTTCGAGCGGTACGGCCAGGGCGGGGCTTCAGGCGGCAAACGGGGAGGGACTGCTTGCCATGGGCGAGAGCATTCCTGCGCGCTTCGATTATTTCGGTATGGAACCTACCGGCGTTCAGCAGGGGGAGATGCTGCCCGCGCTGCTGGCGATAGAGTCTGTGTACCCCAATCCTTTACAAATGAGCAACACTGCCGTCGTAATGTTCCGGCTCGAGCGTGCGGACAATGTCCGCTGGTATCTCACCGATATGCTCGGTCGACGACTCGGCGTGACACAGGCGCGTGGACGTCTGCAACCGGGTCTTCACAACATCACGTTCTCCCTCCGCGATGTACCTGCCGGAGTGTATTTCCTGCACATTGCTGCCGGAAATACCATGGCGGTGCAGAGCATCCTGCTGACACGCTGAAATCGAAGCACAGCGACGGCACGCAAAAGGCGGGAGCAATCCCGCCTTTTGTCGAATTTCACGCACACACGAAACGATGCACGTCAGCTGAAGCTGTCGATCAGCGGATGAATTCTCCGGACTGCTTCGTGGAAGAGTCCTGATCTTGATGCAATGTGTCGGATTTCTGCCGCTGTTTGAGACGGCGGATTTCCTCTTCGAGCCGTATTCGTTCCTCCTCGATCATCTGCCGGGCACGGCGCAGTTCCTCGGCCTCCTGGCGCAGCTGCTCTTCTGATTTGACTGCATCGTACTGATCTTCATCTCTCTGCAGGCGAAATTCCACGGGAATGGTGACACGTGATCCAACTGTGCGTCCATTGCGCTGTGCCGCGCGGAAGTCCCCGCGCACGACCGCGCGCAGGGCGATCGAGTCGAGAAAACGGTGTCCGCTGCTTTCGTGCACCTCGGCATAAGACACGTATCCCTGCCGGTCTATCCATGCGGCGATGATGCTCACTCCCTCGAGACGCTGCTTGTGAGCGGATTCGGGATATGTCACTTCCAGCCCATCCAGCAAGGCCGCCGGACGTTCGGTGGGTTCCTGTACGCTGTCAAAACCAGAAGGACGCGTTCCATGCGACAGAGGCTCCTGCGCCATTGAGGACACGGGAAACGCGCACAGTACGGCGACGGTGAGCGTGGATAGCAACACGCCCCTGATCCCGGGGAACAGGGGCGCGGATACGATGTTCATGACGTTCTGCAAAACCGTCCTGGAATCAGGCCAGGTAGGGATTGTTGTGTCTCGCGAGTTCGACGGAAGCGACTTCCGGGAAGCGGCGTTTGAGGATGGCTTCCACACCGCCCTTGAGGGTCATCTGGGCCGAGGGACAGGTGCCGCAGGCGCCCGCGAGTTCGACATAGACGATATTCTCTTTCATTTCGATGAAATTGATCTGTCCGCCGTCGGCTTCGATGTAGGGACGGATCTGATTGTTGATCACTTCTTCAATCTGTGATTCGAGCGTGGCCTGATCTGACATGGATTCTCCTGCATTCATGCGATGGTATAATCAGAGCAAAACATACGGAATTTGTCCGCTTCATTCAATTGCATTTCCCCCCACCCTGCACTAATTTGTTGTTCTGCGGGCCCTTAGCTCAGTTGGTTAGAGCGGTGGACTCATAATCCATTGGTCGCAGGTTCAAGTCCTGCAGGGCCCACTCTCTGCTTCCAAGGCTCTTGGAAGCAGTGAATGCACAAGGAGCGGAATCATTTGATTCCGCTCCTTTTTTAATTTCGCATTGCGTCGAGACTATGCTCCATCGCCCGGGGGAGGAATGAAGTCCACGTTGGCAACTTCGCCGCTATCGTCGAGTTTGAAGAATGCGAGCACCTGCTTGTTGAGGAATTCGTCAGACTTCGGGTCCATCAGGTTCAAACGATACTCGTTGATGAGCATGATCTGCATTTTGATCCACTCGTCCCAGCACTCCTGACAGGCGTGGGTGAGCAATTTGTCGCGCACTTCTCCGCGATAAAACGCCGTTTTCGCAACTGCCTCTTTTTCCCCTTCACAGCGAGAACATGTGATTACTGCCACGGTCGGTCTCCTTTCAAAAATACCTACCTCGTAAACTACAGAACTGAGCGTGGAGGGACAAAACGCAATTCTGGATTATTTCGATTTCTGCGGAAGCTTTACGACCTGCGAATCAGGAACGCTGACGGGGTTGTCCGGCTTGCCGCTGCCGTTCTGCGTATCCAGTTCGCCGGTACCTTTGACGTTCCCGAGTATGTCACCTGCAGGGATATCCGCGAGATGTTCGTCGTACAGATCGAACCATGGAAACCCGTACGCCGTGTAGGTTTCGGCATCGACCGGACTGGGAGGTGGCGCTTCGCCGGTGATTTCGGTGAACGCCTCGCTGTTCACGATGTAGATCACTATTTCACTGTATTGTTTCTCGTCCCAGGTGTCACGGCCGTAACTGTCGGCATACACTTTCTGCCGCATGGTGCCGCCTGCGCCGAGTCCCATGTTCTTCGATTTCGCGGATGCGCTCATCGCCGGGGCCGCTGTCTCTTCGAGCACGTATCTGCCGTCGTACGGCGGCGAGTCGGGGAAACGACCGGGAAGCGGCTCGAACACCGCTATCCGCAGAGCACCGTCGCTTTCCTTGCCCGTCACCTGTGCTTCCACGGTGTAGCCCGTGCCCAGCGGCACGGCGACGAACTGCCGGATCACGCCCTCACCCGACTTTATACCATCGAGCCAGGGCTGGTCAGGTGCCACGAGATAATTCTGAGGATCATCGTCCAGTTCGAGATTCCATTCTTTTCCAGTGAGGGCATTTACCAGGCCGACGCCCACTTTCACCGCGTTGGGTTTCCACCAGGCGGCGTTGAAATTGATCCACATCGC
>PKTF01000117.1 GCA_002869275.1 Ignavibacteria bacterium
GGAGGATCCCTTCATTCGCGTGTCCACCGAAATGGTGCGCATCGGGAAGGCGTCGCCCCTGATACCGGAGATGCGTGCGGTATGGGATGCCATGCGTCCGCCATATCAGAACGTGCTCGGAGGCAACCTCACCGCTCCCGAAGCGGCAAAGGAAATGCAGCGCCTGGCCGTGCAGAAAATCCGGGAAATGAATGAAGGCGTAAGCGAGCGCCGTGACTCACGCACGACAGAGTTGATTTTCAATGCTGTTGTCGTTCTCCTTGCGATTGTCGCACTGTTCTTTCTCATCAGAAATGGCATCCTACCGCTGCTGCGCAATCGCGGCAGTATCGAAACCTCGAACGCGCGTTTCGGTATGCTCATGATGCTTCCCGCGGCCATCCTGATGTTCGGTGTGGTGATCTATCCCTTCCTGTACAACCTCGTGATCTCTGTGTCGAACATGAGCATGCGTACAGTCAGCGACTGGAGCATCATCGGATTCGATCAGTATGGAAAGGTGTTCGGCATCGACCGCTTTGTCGCTTCTCTCGAAAGCGGCCAGGGCGGAATCTCCGAGGCCACCGGAGCGATGTTCAACGCGGAATTCTACGGCGTTTTTCTCAAGACTCTGATCTGGACATTCGTCAACGTGTTCTTCCACGTAGTGATCGGAGTATTCCTGGCTGTTCTGCTCAACCGCCACCTGCCCGGAAAGTCGCTGTTCCGCATACTTCTGATTCTGCCATGGGCGGTACCGCAGTACATCACGGCGCTTACCTGGCGCGGCATGTTCAACACCGACAGCGGCGCCATCAACGCCATCCTGACTGCGGTGTTCGGGACGAGTCCGCTGCCCTGGCTGACCGATGAGACACTGGCTTTCGCCGCGGCCATCATTACGAACATCTGGCTCGGCTTCCCCTTCATGATGATCATCGCGCTGGGAGCGCTGCAGTCGATTCCCCGCGAACTCTACGAAGCCGCCGAAATCGACGGCGCTTCGCCGTGGAAGCAATTCTGGTCCGTCACCGTACCCCTGCTCAAACCTGTAATGATCCCTGCCATCACCCTCGGCATCGTATGGACGTTCAACAACATCAACATCGTATGGCTGGTGTCGAACGGCGGTCAACCTGCCGACTCCACGCACATCCTGGTCAGCTACGTCTACCGCGCTGCGTTCAACCTGTATCGCTACGGCTATGCCGCGGCGTTCAGTTTCATCATCTTCCTGCTTCTCGCCATCTGGAGTATCGGTTTCATGCGAAAGACTTCAGCCACGGAGACGGTGTATTGATATGAGAAAAAAAGACTCCCCACTGTTTCTCGCCTTCGTCTACGTGGTAGTGATCTTCTTCGTGGTGATCGCCATCTATCCCATCCTGCAGGTATTCAGCATTTCGCTGCGTCCCCAGGCGACCCTGCTGAGCAATTCACTTGCGATCATCCCCGAAAACGCCACCTGGGACAACTACATCGAACTCCTCACCGAGCGGCCCTTCCTTACCTGGGTGTGGAATTCTTTTTTCGTTACGCTGGTCGTCGTGCTGACAGGAGTGACGCTGGCTTCCACGGCAGGATACGCTTTCTCGCGCTATCGCTTCCCCGGCCGAAAAGCCGGGCTGCTCAGCCTTCTGGTGACACAGATGTTTCCCGCGACCATGCTGCTGCTGCCGCTGTACATCATGATGGCGAAACTCAACCTGATCAATAATTTCATCGGACTGATCATCATTTACACTTCCACCGCGCTGCCGTTCTGCGTCTGGCAGATGAAGGGGTACTACGACACGATACCCGTCAGTCTCGAAGAGGCGGCGCGCATTGACGGACTCGGCCGTTTCGGAGCATTCTATCGGATCATCCTTCCGCTGGCGGCTCCCGCCCTTGTCATCACGGCCTTGTTTTCCTTCATGGCGGCATGGACCGAATACGTCGTCGCCGCGCAGGTGCTGTATTACGAAGACATGTTCACGCTCCCGATCGGACTCAAGATGTTTCAGTCGAATATGAGCACGGAGTGGGGGCTCTACTCTGCCGGCGCGCTACTCGTCAGCATCCCCGCCGTCGTTCTCTTTCTCCTTCTCAGTCGCTGGCTGGTGAGCGGACTCACGCTCGGCAGCGTCAAGGGCTGATTTCACCGTGAGGCAACCATGCTTGGCATACAACAACGCTTGACGAAATCATTCTACGCATTGCTCAGTCTGCCAGCCACGGCAATGGGCTTTGCGCTGTCGATTCAGATCGCGGCATTGAGCTGGATACTGAACACGCAGTACGGACTAGACATCCACGAGATCGGAATTGTGTGGGCCGCTGGTCCGCTGGCGGGAATTTTCGGACAGGTCATCATCGGTGTGATCAGCGACCGCGTGTGGTTCTGGGGAGGCCGGCGGCGTCCGTTCATCCTCATCGGCGGCGTGCTGGCCGCACTGATGCTCATTGCGTTGCCGAATATCCACCATATCAGTTCCGCCCTGGGCTTCGGAGGCATACTCGGCGTCGCGATGGCCGTGGCTCTTACACTCGACCTGGCCATCAACATCAGCTTCAATCCCACCCGTTCCATCATCGCCGATGTAACGCCGGAAGGCAATGCGCGCACGAAGGGCTACACCTGGATGCAGACCATTTCCGGTTTCTTCGGCGTCGCCGCCTATGCCCTTGGAGCGACGCTCGGCAACTACGTGCTGATCTATCTCGGTGCGGTTGTGGTGCTGCTGTTCTCCCTTTTTCCTCCACTGTTTATCCAGGAGGATCGTGACCTTTCGGATGAGTCCGCCACCGACGACGATGAACATGCGAAGGACGAGCATCCGACCGATTGGAATCAGCTGCTGCGCATTTACTTCGCCCACGCCTTTTCGTGGCTGGGTATTCAGACCATGTTCGTATACATCATCGCCTACATCAATCAAAAGCTCTCCCCTGCCACGGATTTCGAGACAGGACAGATCATCAGCATTTCATTTCTGATTCTGAACACCGTGGGCTTCATCCTCCCCGTCCTCGTGCTCGAACCGCTCGCCGAGCGCATGGGACGCGTACGTGTGCACATGGCGGCCGTTGCCGTCATGGCTCTCGCCTACCTGGGCATCGTACTGCTTGGTAAGACCACGCTCTCCCTGTACGTACTCATGGCCTTCGCCGGTGTGGGCTGGGCGGCCGTGGTGAGTCTGCCCTTCGCCATCATGTCGGAAAACGTGAACAAAAGCCGCATGGGCTTTTTCATGGGCATCTTCAACCTCTCCGTCGTCCTGCCCCAGCTCGTGGTCAGTCTCGGACTCGGCATCGTCATTCTGAACGCCGCGGACAAAAACCTGATCTTTATCATCAGTGCCGTCTCGCTGGGAGTCTCCGCCTTGCTGTGGCTGTTGGTGCGAGAGCCTCAGACATCTCACCTCTCAGAAAAGTGATCCATATTTCGTAGATAATGGGATTCAGCGGGGATCATCGGAGTACTATTGAGAGACGCCAGATCTATCCTTCCACCATAAACTCTGCTCGTCGATTATTCGCCGTTATCTACCTTCTTTCGCCTCTGTAAGCACCATGTTGATTGTGCGCCAGCACAGACATTGCGTGCAAAATGGGTGGTACCACCTATTGATATTCAACAGGGATACACTATTTTATAGACATACTATTCCCATATGCAGGCTTATCGCTCACTCGTTGAGTGCAGCCATTGACGAACAATTCTCAGCGCGCCAGGATGCACGAGTCCTTTGGGGCGCGGTTCGTGCTTATGCGCGATTAGTATGATCAAATGAGTAAATAGAACGAGGCAATAACCTGAGTTCAAATCGTCGTTGTTTTGAGTATAGATGTTCCATACCTGTTTTATTGGAGGTAGAGATGGCACAACAAATGCGACCGATGACAAACCATCTCCAATGGATGTGTACAGTAATCATCTTGGTGGTTACTCTGCCATGCATGGACTCGTCTTTGTTCAGTCAATCATGGCAGAAATTCGTGATTGACTCCAATATGATCGCACCCGTTGAGCCACGCGCTGCAGATATGGATAGTGACGGTGACGTGGATATCATCATCTGTGATTGGAAAAAGCATTCTGTGTTCTGGTACGAAAATACCGGGGATAATGTCACATGGACCCGACATACCATTGACAATCAGCTCCCGTCATGTATGTCGGTCGGGATCGCGGATTTTAATGCAGATAGGAAGCTCGATATCGCCGTGACATCATGGGTGAACACTGGAAAGGAACAGGTCGTCCTGTATCAAAATAATCTTCCAGCAGGAACATGGCTCCGTGACATCATTGACACGGAAGCGAACGGATCGATGTGGCTCGATGTCGGTGATATAGACAAGGATGGTGACATCGATATCGTCGCGTCGGCCAGCAATGATAGTGCTGTCGGTATAATCTACTGGCACGAGAATGCAGGAGGAACACCGGTCAGTTGGAGTCGGAGATTGGTGTGCAAGAAAGTCCAGGAAGGACATCTGGCCCTCGCAGACATCGACAACGACGATACACTTGATGTCGTTGCGGCGCTTGCCAAAATCGGCAGTATCGTCTGGATGGAACCGCGACAAAGAGCGACCGAATGGCAACAACACGAGATTGCCAGAAATCTGGCCGGCGTACGGCCCATTTCTGTTGGTGATGTGAATTACGACGGGAAAACTGACGTCGTCGGAAGAAGTCATGATGATTCGTCGGTGGTTATCTACAAGCAACTTCGGAACGGACAATACATCAGCTGGCAGAAAATGCACATCGGGAAACTTCCCCCGAAAGGCTTCGCTGGAATAGTCGAAGTCGACGGCGATTCGGCCCGGGATGTCGTAGTGATGAGCAGTAAGGACAATCTCGCCGTCTGGTATCGAAATGACGGGACCAATAGGGACTGGGCTAGATACACTATCGACAACAAATTCATCGGTGCGCGCAAATTCTGTACAGTCGATCTCGACGGGGATGGCGACCAGGACATCGTAGCATGTGCTCAACAGGCGGCCAATTCTTCCGATCCGGGTTCACTCGTCTGGTACAGAAACGACTTCACTGTCCCATACCTCAGTGTCAGTCCGACAGTTCTGGATTTCGGCAAAGTCATGGTCAACAGTACGGTGACGATGACTCTCGAAATCACGAACTCCGGCACGAGTACTCTTGATATTGACACGCTGACGATTCCGGGCAGTCCATCAGCTCCTTTTCGCATTGATGATGCGAATCCTTGCAAGCTCCCTCCCGGTGAGAGCATCTTTAGAGACATCATCTGCGCTCCAGTCCAAGCAGGAAGTTCCAAAGAGATTCTGCATATCAGCACCAGCGACCCAGAATCTCCGTGGGTAGATATTAGCATGCTCGTCGACGGTGTGACAGATAGTATCCCCTACCCCATAATCAGACCTATAGTGCTGGATTTCGGAAACGTGAAAATAGGCTGCACCGAAGACCGGTCGCTTGCAATCACCAACAACGGGACGGGAGTCCTTCTTGTCGATACGCTGCAGGTGCAGGGCAGTCCCTCCACTCCATTCAGTATCATCGCTTCCGAAGCATTCAGTCTAACACCAAGGGAGAATACGAATCGGATCGTAAGCTGTACACCGACGTACGAAGGTACGAAGGTGGACACGTTGCGCATTCACAGCAATGCTCAGGGATCTCCAGTGATAGATGTGAAACTGATCGTCAACGGCATTACGGGGCTCTACCCCCAGGTCAGCGTCTATCCGACCGTGCTGAATTTCGGCAATGTCCCTCTCGAAACAACCATGCGGCTACCTCTCAAGATTATCAACAGGGGCACGGGGCCTCTCATGGTAAACGCAATAGAGATCCGTGGCACCTCACCTGCTCCGTTCAGCATCGATGATCCGGCTGCGACCAGTATCGCTGCTGGAGATACCGTAACGAGATGGATCAGCTGCATGCCAATCGCAGTGGGTATAAAAACAAAACCGTTACGTATTAGCAGCAACGACCCTGAAAAGCCTGACATGCATGTTAACCTCATTGTGAATGGCGTTCGTGACCCCGATCCACATGTCAGAATCAAGACGCCTACGATTGATTTCGGCTCAATGCCGGTTTTCAGTTCTACGGTACGGACTCTTGAAATTACCAATATCGGTGGTTCCCCCCTTGCTGTAGACAGCATGCGGATCCTTGGTAGTGGAACCCGTGTATACACACTCGGCGATGCATGCTCCTTCACGGTTCAGCCTGGTGATACAGCATGCCGAGCTATCCATTGCACGCCGACGATCGAAGGTATATCGCAGCGTCAGTTGCACATCGAATGCAATGATCCAGACTGTCATGACGTATATGTGATGCTCATTGTTGACGGAAACAGAACGGACATCGCTGATGTTCCAGTATCGCCCACATTGCGAATGGATCAGAATTTCCCTAATCCATTCAATCAATCTACTGAAATTGAGTACAGCATACCAGTAGATGGACACGTCATGCTGATCATTTTCGATTTATTAGGGCGTGAGGTTGACCGACTCGTGGATGGGATCAAGACAGCTGGGATTCATCACATCCCGTTCAATGGAGCTAATCTACCATCAGGAGTGTACATCTGCAGAATCGAATGGAATGAACAAATAATTGTTCGAAGAATGACGCTCATTAAATGAAGATAGCCCCGCGTCACAGCGGGGCTTTTCTTTTTCAGGCCTGATTGGAAGCACCCTTACATACAAACCCTTATCGGAAGTTACTCGTCCATGTTCGTAGAAGTATACTTGGCTGAATTCACGTGTTTCACGTTCAATCGTCCTTATCCTCGACGAAGTACACGAGCAGCGCGGCGAGCATCATGGAGATACCACCGGCGACGAGGGCGTAGATGGCTTCCTGGCCGAACAGGTGCCGCACCATGAAACCCAGGATGGACGCCGCCACGATCTGCGGCAGTACGATGAAGAAATTGAAAATGCCCATGTATACACCCATTTTCTCCGCCGGCAGCGCTCCGGCGAGAATGGCATATGGCATGGAGAGAATGGACGCCCAGGCAAGTCCGATACCCAGTTCGCTGACGAGCAGGAGGTTCGGATCTGTGATGAAGAAGAATGACGTGAGTGATATACCTCCGATGAACAGGCAGATCGCGTGA
>PKTF01000331.1 GCA_002869275.1 Ignavibacteria bacterium
ACCGGAGCGACGGTCTTCGTATCGTGGACCGGTGACGCCACGGGTTCGGTCAGCGGGGTGACTGACGGCAATGGTATCGTTGTCCTGCGCACCAATCCGATCAACACACGAAAAGTTTCCACCATCACGATGAAGGTGGATAACATCACC
The DNA here is from genome assembly GCA_002869275.1 of Ignavibacteria bacterium. Classification (GTDB taxonomy): domain Bacteria; phylum Bacteroidota; class Ignavibacteria; order SZUA-365; family SZUA-365; genus BM516. The sequence continues at coordinate 151 of PKTF01000331.1, forward strand.
AAGACCGGCTTCAGCTACAACCCGAATCTTTTTTCCGCCACTGTTCAGGCAGTGATCGGTTTCTGACGAATTCCTGTTGAGAAAGGCCGGTATCTCTCCGATACCGGCCTTTTTTTTATTCATACAGGCCATCCTGTTGAATCAGACTCTTTCATCCCTTATTTTCCAGCATTCTCTCACAGATTGAAGATCGCATGCAAATACCGCTGCCTCTTCCCACACGGCCTTTGACAAGGCCGCTTTCCCCACGTTCCGGTCACATTCTCCGTCGCTTTCTCGTACTGCTTATTTTGTCCTGGACGCCGATGTGTTCGCCGAGTCTGCATGCCGCGGCGGATGCAGACAGCCTGAAAGCGCTGCTCGAGTATGCCGCGCCGGACAGCAACCGCGTTCTGCTGCTCAATAAACTGGCGCAAAAGCTCGCGCGGGAAAATCCCGCGGAGGCCACGGCATATGTCAACGAAGCCATCGAACTGGCACATACGCTGCGCTGGGGAAAAGGCATCATCGAGGCTACGAACACGCGTGGGGCACTGTACACGAACGAAGGCCTGTTCGAGGACGCGATCGAGGTCTTCCATGCATGCCTGGCCCTGTCAGACAGCATCGGGGCGACGAGCCTGCAGGCGCGCGCGCTTCGAAACCTCGGAGTCATCTATCGCCGGATCGGCAATACTCCGAAAGCCCTCGAGTACACCGAGCAGAGCCTGGAGATGACCCTGGCGATCGGAGATACACTTTCCTGGGTTATATCACGCGTCAACATCGGCAATATTCATAATACCATCGGAAACCACGAAAAAGCGCTGGAGGCGTTCACCGGCTGTGAAAAGATCTTTGAGCAGAAAGATGATCCCTTTGGTGTCTCCACCGTTCTGAACGGTATGGGAGAAGCATACAGCATGCTCGGGCAGCAGAGTCGGGCGTTGGAGTACTTTCGCCGCAGCCTTGCGATTAACGAGTCCCTCGGGGACCAACGCGCAATCGCCGTCCTGCGCGGCAACATTGCGGAAGTCTGGGAAAAAACAGGACAGTCGCAAAATGCCGTGGATGAATACCTGCGCGCGCTGGAGATCGCAGAACGCATCCAGGCGATCGACCTCATCGAGATTACCGGTAAACGCCTCTCGCGGCAGTACGCCGCCCTGGGAAACTACCGCAAGGCCTATGATTACTTCGTCATGCATGCCTCGGTACGAGACAGCCTCCTTACGCAGAAGAACCTTCACGAAATTAATGCCATGGCCAACCGGCATGAAAAAGCCCTGCACGACCAGGAAAAGGCCCTGCAACAGGCGGAAATCGAGAGGCAGACTCTGATTCGCAATATTATTATCGGCGGACTCGTCATCGCGCTCTTCCTCGCGGGCCTTCTCTTCTACCTCGCCCGTCAACGGAAAATCGCGAACGAACAGCTCCACATCGCAATGGCCGATCTGCAGCGCATGCAGGAGCAGCTCATCCATGCGGAGAAAATGGCGAGCTTCGGCCGACTCTCCGCCGGCTTTGCCCATGAAATCCTCAACCCCCTGAACTTCATCATTAATTTCACAGATCTCTCACGTCCCATCACCAACTCCCTGCTCGATCCAGAGAAGCGCAGTGCGGTCACGGAGGACGATCTGCAGATCCTGCAGGGCAACCTGGAAAAGATCTCCGAGTACAGTCTCCGCACCGAACGGATTGTGCGTTCGATCGTGCATCACGCCGACGGTGGGTCGGGAGAGTTCGAAGTCGCCGATCTCTCAGCCCTGCTCCGGACGTCACTCGACCTCGCACAGAGCGCCATGCAGAGTGAGCTTCCGAATCTGGACATCACCGTGACGGAGCGATTCGATGAAAACCTGCCGGCCGTTCCCGTCATTCCCCGTGAAATCACACGGGTTTTCGTCAACCTCTTCCGCAACGCGGCCGAGTCGCTCTCGCAGAAAAGCATCACGGCGGGTGAGCGCTTCACACCGGCGATCACCGTCACCGCGACACGGACCACCGAAGCGGTTGAAATCCGCCTGCGAGACAATGGACATGGTATTCCTTCAGATATCCGTTCCCGAATCTTCGAAGCGTTTTTTACGACGAAGGATGCGGGTACGGGAACCGGTCTCGGGCTTTCGATCAGTTATGATATTATCGTGGAGGGACACAGCGGAGCGCTGAGCGTGGAAAGCCGTGAAGGAGAAGGTGCGGAATTCATCATCCGCCTGCCGGTCAGCCGAACACGCGTTTCACCAGCGACCTGACGGCTCCTTCGTACTTCTTGACGACGAGCACGGAGCTGGACGAATAACGCGCAACTTTTTCCGGGATCTCACCGAAGAGCATGACTTTCAGGAACTGCTCCTTTGCGGCACCAATGACGACGAGGTCGTAGTTGCGGCTTTCTCTCGCAATGCCTCCGGCAACGGATTTGCTCTCGATAATCCGTTTTGTCGAACGCACTTTCGGCGTGATATCGTCGAGTACTTCCGTCATACGTCGCATTCCTGTCTGCTTTTCTTCTTCCGCGGCACCGTCAGCAACCACGTAGCAGGCCGAAACATCCATGTTCAGTTCGCTGGCGAACGCACCCACCATCGTGGATGCGAGCTGGGCATTGGGTCCGCCGGCAGTTGGCAACAGGCAGTGTTCGAAGGATTTTTTCTGTCCGATCTTCAAGACCATGAGATCACATGTCGCGTGACGGATGATACGGTCGGCAATCTCACCGAAGATGCGGTCACGCGAGTTCGTATACCCTTTCCACCCCATGATCAACGCGGCGGCGTTGTGTCGTGAGACGGCGGCGAGGATGCCGTCGGAAGCGCGATGTGCAACGATCAGGTCCGTTTCAAGGGTGATCCCCCTCTCCGCCGCAATCTTCGTCGCCTTCGTGAGAAGGGATTCCTTGTGATGCGCAAATCGGATGCCTTCGTGGATCGGGACCTGCGGCGGCACATGCACGACCGACACGGCCATGAGCCGCATCCCCCTGCGGCGCGCCTCGGGAACGGCGAGATCCAGCAATACGCCGATGTTGTCTGGATTATACAGCGCGACGATGACGGAGGGCTCCCGATCAGTTTCGTATGCCCGGCGCTTTGGTATCAGCACCTGCGGCTCCACCTGGGAGGCTTCCTTCTCGAAAACAGCGTAGTACAGCAGCAGCCCGACAACGATCCACCCAATGGTGATATACCACGCGATGGGCTGGAAGTTGAACTGGTACACGGCCAGGAAAATATTCAGCAGAAAACCGAGTACGGGTATGACCGGGTACAACGGCACGCGGTACTTGCGGGGAATGTTGGGGTGCTTTCGCCGTAGGACAATCGTCGACAGGTTGACCATCGCAAAAGTGAGCAGGAATATCAGGCTCGCGGAGGAACCCACGGCTTCGATCGGCAGTGTCAGCGCCATGACGAGGAGAATGACGCCCGTCAGGATGATCGCGATATGCGGCGTGCGGCGCTTCTCATGGATCGTCGACACGCGACGTGGCAGCCAGCGGTCGCGCCCCATCGAAAATGCCACGCGCGATGCGGCCATGACCGTGGCATTGAGTGCGGACATCGTTGAAAGAAGTCCGCCGAGCACGATCAGCGCCACGCCGAAAGCGGGCATAAAGGCATCCGCTGCATGGACGATGGCTGTTTCCTTGAAGCGGCCCAGGAATTCCCAGGTGGATTCTCCAGGCACGTTCAGCGCGGCAAGGGACACGAACAGTACCAGCAGGTAAATCAGCACGGCGATGCCGAGAGAAATGAAGGTCGCGCGGGGGATGTTCTTTTCCGGCTCCTTGATTTCCTCGGCCACTGTCGCGATGAGGTCATATCCCTCGAAGGCGATGAAGGTCAATCCCATCGCCACGAGTACGCCGCTGAATCCCATGGGCAGGAACGGCGTGAAATTCTCCGAAACCTGCTGCGGTTCGCCGAACACAACGAGCAGTCCGAACACGATGAAAATGACGAGCGTGATCAGCTTCGAGACTGTTAGAACGTTTTCCGCCTTTCCTGTCACCGCCGCACCGCGGACGTTGAGCCAGATGAAAATGGCGCCGATGAACAGGGTAAAGATCAGGATCGCAGGGTTCGCGCCGATGACGCTCGAAATGGCCTCGGTGGTGGAGGGGATGTAATGCTGCAGCAGTTCCCAGAAATATCCCGCGAAACCGAGAGCATACAGGCTGCAGGCGACCGTATAGGCAAACCAGAGCATCCAGCCGCTGAGGAATCCGACCGCGCCCGGGAAGGCCATGCGCACGAAGGAATAGCCGCCGCCCGCACGAGGGATCGCGGATGCAAGTTCCGCATAAGAGAAGGCAGTCAACAGCGTTACCACGCCGTTGAGTGCGAATGCCAGGATCGAAGCCGGACCGGCCTCGCCCGCTGCGAGTCCGGTGAGCACGAAGATACCAGCACCGATCATGGCTCCTACGCCGATCATCGTGGCGTCGAACAGACCCAGGTCGCGTGCAAATGTCGCGGTGGAAACGTCGCTCTGTTTCATCGCATCTGGAATTGTCGCAGTGGATTCCCGTTCGCTGGTAAGCGCTAATGGGAGTGGGCTCGCTCAGAATAAGCAGGAAATCCGCTCCAAGCAAGAGCGGGAGAAAAAATCCGTGGCCGGTATCAAGCTGAGGTTCAGACTACCGCACGATGATTTCGTCAAGAAAAAGCCAGGCCGCGCCGCCTGCGCCGGGGTGTCCCGGCGGACATGTCCCGATGTTTTCAGCGGTCATGCGGACGTAACGCACTGTCTGCTGTTCGACGGCAAGCTGAAAATCCTGCAGAATGGTCTGTTCTTCGTCGTCGGATGCCGTATTCAGCACGGTGCCGGCATCCACAAACTGCAGCCCGTCTTCGGATGTACTGAAGCTGACACTGCGCGGCATGAATATCCACGCCCCGCGCTCCTGCAGGAATCCTGCCGAGAGCTCGGACACCGGGAACCGGGATCCCAGATCCACGGTCACCGTGAGATCGCCGCCCTGATATCCCTGCCAGCGGCCGTCCTTGAAGCGGGTGGATCCCCTGAGACCGTCGATGAGCGCTCCTGCCCCTCCCGCGGAATACCTGGGGTGATAACTTCTATCAAGAGTAATCGAGCCCAGCACTCCCCGGTGCAGATCATAGCGCAGCACCGCCGTGTCAGACCTCAGCCGCGGTGGTTTTTCCGCCCACGCCCGCACTGACCCACGACCCTCGACATCGAACGAGCCGGTGCCGGCCCGGGTCTCCCCAGTAGCTGGATCGACATACTGCAGCCGCAGACCCTTCTGACCGGCGAGTATGGAAACGTTCAGCGTCGACGTCTCATCGTCGCGACGTATCTCGGAACGCAAGGGCTGCGCTTCGAAGCGAACAGGCGGTGCTTCGAATCCGTATTCGATTCCCAGCGAATCCAGTCGTGGATATAGCCGCTGCAGCCGTTTTTCGAAACTCGCGTACCGACGCTGCTGGGTTGGCGTCCATAACACCTCCGCCATGGCGAGAATTCGCGGATAGAGCTTGGATTCCACAAGGTGCTGTGGCGCTCTCTCGGTCCACATATTGCATTCCCCGCCGAGAATGTATTCCGCCTCAGACGGCTTCAGCGCGCGCGGAACGGGATCGAAGCCGTACACGGTCTCCACGTCGATGGAGGTCAACGGATAATCGAAATACGCATGGCTCGTCGGCGAAACGATAGCATGGCGCCTGGAGAGAGCCGCGGTGACCGCCCCTTCCATTCCCCGCCATGACTGCACCGTTGCGCGCGGCAGGCCACCGCCATCGAGAATTTCATCCCAGCCGATCAGTTTCCTTCCATGCGCATGAAGGAATTCTTCCACACCCGAGAGAAACCACGATTGCAGTTCGCCGCTGTTGTGAAGTCCTTCTGCATCCATACGGGCGCGGCAGTCTTCGCATTGCATCCAGCGCGTACCCGGCACCTCGTCGCCACCGATATGAATGTACTCGGAGGGAAACAGCTCCATGACCTCCGTCAGCACCTCTTCGATGAATTCCACGCTCTCGCTTTTGCCGACACACAGCACATCGTCAAAGACACCCCAGGTGTGTGGGACGTCGAATGGACCGCCTGTGCAGGACAGCTGCGGGTAGGTGGCGAGCAGGGCCATCGTATGCCCGGGCATCTCGATTTCGGGCACGACGGTCACATGCCGGGCGGCGGCGTAGGCCACGATCTCACGGACATCATCCTGCGTATAGAAACCGCCGTAGCGCATACCGTCGGCTTGCTTTCGCCAGGCGCCGATCTCAGTGAGGGCGGGATGGCTGCGAACCTGCAGACGCCAGCCCTGGTCGTCGGTGAGATGCCAGTGAAAGCGGTTCATCTTGAACCGCGCCATCAGGTCGATGCTGCGCTTGATGAATGCGACATCCATGAAGTGACGCGAGCAATCGAGAAGGAGTCCGCGCCATGGAAAGCGCGGTGCGTCCACGATCAGGCAGCAGGCTGCGTCCCAGCCTTTGACCGTGTCACGGGCGGCTGCGGATTCGAAGCGTGCGGGAAGCAGCTGCCGGAAGGTTTGTACGGCGTAGAATAGTCCCGCCGCAGTCGCTGACTTGAGCTGTGCGCCTTTCGGGCTGACGCGCAGAACGTACCCTTCGGGATTGACCTCGGTGTCGTCGTCGCGCAGGGATATCACGATGCTGTTGCGTGGCGGATCAACGGCGATGTCATGTTTCCGCACTTCAGGTGTGAAGGACGATACACGGCCGATCATGTCCGCACAGTAACGGGCCACGGCCTGCACCTCAACGCTGTCGTCGGTCACGAGCACCACGGTGCGTTCATCGATGTGAAATGCGCCGGGCATAAGCGCCGCCCGCACGGGTGCCGGCAGGAGTGTCGGCTGGGCC
>PKTF01000065.1 GCA_002869275.1 Ignavibacteria bacterium
GCGAGTACGCGCAATGCGGTGCTGTCGGCATCAACACCTGCGCAGCGGGCGGATAGCATGCGCAGCACCGGTTCGAAGCTCGCCATATCGGGACGCACGTCCACTCGTGCCACGGCGCCTCCTTCGAACTGGATGGCGCTCAGCAGGTCACGGATGAAGCGCGTCTTTCCGCTGCCCGCGCCGCCTTCGATCGAAAGTACGCACGACGTTGCGCGGGAAGCGGCGTACAACTCGCGTGCGCGTGCGTGTTCCTGGTCGCGCGGGATGTCGAGCAGACGCAGCACGGGGGTGTCCGTGGTGGCCGAGAGCGCGGTATCACGTCCGAGCGCCTCGGCAGAAAGCGCATGCAGCTGAAACGCCGTTCGGTACCGCAGCTGCGGCTGCTTCTGCAAGAGCGTGGAAATCCATTCCGTCCACGGACCCGAAGCCTCATCAGGCAGCGCGGGCGCTTCGTCGCGCAGGTGCGCGCGCAGAACGTCCACCGCGCTGTCGCCGGTAAATGGAGGGGAACCGGTCAGAAGTTCGAAGAGAATACAGCCGAGTGCGTACAGATCAGCGGCAGGGGAGGAGCCTTCGCCACGGATGATTTCAGGTGCCATGTATTCGATGGTACCGCTGATTCCATCACGGTCCACCCCGGCCAGAGCGCTGATTCCGAAATCCATCAGACGGAGGGCCGAAGGGGTCCCGTCCTGCGGAAGCATGATATTGCCCGGCTTGAGGTCGCCGTGCGCGAGATGGCGTCCGTGCACGAATTCCAGCGCGGCGGTGACGTGGTATATCAGTTCGAGTACCGCGGCTTCGTCAAGTTTCCCGGCGGAGTCGCGCAGGTGCGCACCGGTGAGGACCTGCCCGTCGACCCAGTCCATGCTGAAAAACGGACGTCCATCATCTGTATATCCGAAATCATGGACCGCAACAAGGCTCGGATGCTGGAGGTGGCTGAGCAGACGGAATTCCGACCGCAGGTGCTCCGCCGTCGCAGGTGCCGGCTCGCGCAGCACTTTCACGGCCACGGTGCGACTGTCGGTTTCGCGCGCAGCGCGGTAGACACTGCCGTTGCCGCCTTCGCCGGCCAGCGTTTCGATCGCGTATCCGGGAATGCCCGGGAATTCAGTCGGGGTATCAGCCATTATGACCACACTTCATGTTTTGCCTGCCGCGTCATCAGTTCCTGCGTTGCCTGCACGGGGTCTTTGCCCTTGAAGAGAATCTCGTACATCTGATGGATGATGGGCATTTCCACACCGTGTTTCAGCGCCAGTTCATGCGCCGAACGTGTCGTGGCCACGCCCTCGGCCACCATACTCATGCCGCCGAGGACCTCCTCGACGCTGCGTCCCTTGCCGATTTCCTCACCGACGAAGCGGTTGCGACTGTGCCGGCTCATGGTCGTCACGATGAGATCTCCCAGCCCCGAGAGTCCGGCAAACGTGTGCGGGTCCGCCTCCAGCATCGTGCCCAGGCGACGAATTTCCGCGATGCCGCGTGTGATCAGCGCCGCCTTGGTGTTGTCGCCGAAGCGCGAACCGTCGCAGATGCCTGCGCCGATGGCGATCACATTTTTCAGGGATCCTCCCAGCTCCACGCCGATCACGTCCGCACTTCCGTACACCCGGAAGGTCTCGGTCATGAACGTCTGGATGGTGAGATTCGCGGTGCGCGGATTGCGGGAAGCTGCCACGACGGTGGTCGGACGCTTCTGGCACACTTCTTCGGCATGGCTGGGACCCGACAGCACGGCATACCGGTCGCAGTCGAATTGCGGAAACACTTCTCTGACGACTTCGGACATGCGCAGCAGGGAACCGTTTTCGATACCTTTGGCCACGTTGACGATCATGGCGCTCTCTGCCGTCCGGGGGTGGAGCTGTTCTAATACCGAACGTACGTACTGCGACGGTGTGGCGATGACGAGCATATCCTGTGCTTCCGCGGCCTCGTTGAGGTCTCCTGTCACGCGCAGCTGCGGGGGCAGTTCGAATTCAGGAAGATAGACGCTGTTGCGTCCGCTTTCACGCATCCTGCGTACATCTTCCGCGTCGTATGACCAGAGGGTGACTTCGTGACTGTTTTCGCAGAGCAGTGCAGCGAGCGTTGTACCCCAGCTTCCGGCTCCGAGCATTCCGATCTTCATGCGACTCCCGTTGATACAATACAGCACGTGCGGACCTTGCGAGGCCCGCACGCTTAAAACTGGTACATGCAGGCCGTAGCCTAGAACATAAACATCTTCACCGACGATCCGACTTTACGTCCAAGCACTTTGAGCTTGTTGAATCGATTTTCTTCTCCGGTGAGAAGCCGGCGGATATTTGCGCGATGCGCGTAGAACAGCAGCAGCGTCGTTGCGATACTGAAGAGAATAAGCGTATGGTAGCTCGGGATGTCGACATTGAACACGTTGAAGCGAATGAACATCGTGGTCGGGAATGCCGTCGCTGCGCTCAGCGAACCGAGGGAGACGTATCCGGTGGAGAAGAGCACCACTGCGAATACGATGAGTGCGACGGAGATGTCGATCGGCGCGATGCCGACGAGCATGCCTGCGGCCGTGTTGATGCCCTTGCCGCCGCGGAAATTCAGGAAGACGGAGAAAATATGCCCGAGTACGGCACCGATGCCGGCGATGATCTGCACGATGGTGAAGTCATCGAATGGGGTACGGTTGTTGAACGGGAAATCTCCGTAATGCAGACGGGCGATGAGCAGCACCGCGATCAGTCCCTTGATCAAGTCTCCCGCCTGGACCAGCAGCCCAAGCTTCCATCCGAGGGTGCGCATCACGTTTGTACTGCCGATGTTGCCGCTGCCGTGTTTGCGGATGTCCGTGCCCGCAAGCCAGCGCCCAACCAGCAGACCCGTGGGGATGGACCCGACGATGTAGCTGAGAATGATGATAAGACTGAGTAAGTACATGAAGTGCTCCTTGTTGCCCGTTCAGATACAACACTGTAACATATGGCGTTCGGGCAATAAAATCAATGGTAAAGTGCAGTAAGTGTCAAAATAATGGCGCGCAGAAAACCGTCTTTCTCCTTGCGGAAATCGCAATTTTAAGGGAAATTCATCCATACCATGTCACGACTGCCGAACATCTCATCCGTTGATCGAGGAGAATCACACGCGCCATCGAAATGGCGGGGAATTCTGCGCCTGCTGATCCGTTATCGTCTGCCCATCCTGATCGCGATGGCCTTCTACCGGCTGATCGGACTGGGTTTTAGTGAGATGCAGCAAGGGGGAGAATCGATTGTTGCTCTCCGCGTGCAGACCATTCTGCGCTTCGGCGAATTGTGGGATCAGAGTCCGCATATGCTCAGCGGAATCTCAAATGCCATGCAACCGCCGCTGTATGCCTGGTTTTCGGCATCCTCGGTGCTGATGATCGGCGACATGCTCTGGGTGTACCGTCTGCCATCGGCACTCGCGGCGGCGGCACTCGCCATTCTTCTCTACCGCTTCGCGCGGATGAGCATGTCCACCGTGCGGGCGCTGATCGTCGCCGGATTGTTTGCATTTGCGCCGCTGCCGACATTTCTCTCGCGACAGGCATTGCCGGATCTCCTCTTCATGTGCGCGATCACGGCAGCCGTCTATTTCAGCTGGCACGCGATGCGCGGCCGTTCCCGCGGTGCGATGCTGCTCGCCGGACTCTCACTGGGCGCGGCACTGATGACCGGAGGCGCCTTCGCGTTAACAGTGCCGGTCTCCTTGGCAGCAGCCGGATTAATGATGCCGCCGTATCTGCGCAGGCGAGCGTGGGGAACCGCCGCTGCCGTCACCGTCGTCTCCATCCCCCTGTGGCTGCCCTGGACGTGGAGCATGACCGCCGCGCATGGTGGGGGAGATCCGTTCTGGATACTGTCGGCGGCGCGATCATTCCATATCTCCGCCGGCATCGTGGAGACGGAACAGAACGCCGGACTCCTCACCATCGCCTACCGGCTCCTCGTGCTGATGCTGCTGCTGTTTCCGTTTGCGCTGTATTTCCTCTGGCAGGCGCTCTATGAACGGCGGCATCCCCTGTGGACCTTTGTCGCAACCTTTATCCTGTGCGGTCTCGCGGCGGGGTGGATGACGGGCGCACATTCTGAAAGCACCTTCCTTCCTCTGCTGCCGCTGCTCATGTATGCCGGTGTGCATGGCTGGAGACTGCTGCGTCCGACACGCGGAAAACTGCGTATGATGCTGTCCCTCCCCACGCTGCTCATCTATCTGGCACTGCTCTCGGTTTTCACCATGCAGCAGATCTGGCGCGTCGATCCCGAAGCATATGACGACGGAGCGCGACGCGCTGCCGCACTGCTGCGCGTTTGCGACGCCGAACGCGTACTGCTCGTCGGAAACGGCGACAACCCGCAGCTAACCTGGCAGCTCGAAGGTGCGGATATCGGATGGATAGCGACCGAGGAACTGCGCTACGAACGGCTCGAACCCTTTGCACTCGGTGTCGAAGCGATCCGTGAACGCGCGGCGGGCTACGCCGATTCACTCCGTGTCGTCATGCTTGTCGAACGGGACGAAATTGCACGTGGAGTCTATCGTGAGGCTGCGGAAGTGCTTCCCCCGGACTTCACGCTGCACCTGCAGACGCGGCGGTATATCGTCGCGGGAAGCAGCTCGGTACGATGGCGGCCGGACTCTGCCACAGGCCGTGAAACCGTCTGGACAGACCATCCCACCGTCGGACACAGTGCCGCTTTCATTATTATTCCACAGTGAAATATGTGTATTCTGGCTGTTCACACTGCCCGAAGTATCTGGTGATTCCGAATTATGCGCAATTTGCCCGTTTCTGATATCCCTTCTGAATCTCTGCAGTTATCCGACGTCCTGACACGCCGCGTGACGGGAGTGCTGGCTGTGCTTTATCTGCTCATCGCCGTGGGCATGACGCAGGTCAGCCTGCTGCAGAAGCTCGGCTATGAATCGGCGCTCGTTTTCGCGCTGATCACGGCATGGATCGGCGGTGTCCACCCGTTGCGTCTGACCACGCGCCGGCAATTGTTTGCAAAGGACTTTTTCTCCCTGACGCTCACAGGCTGGTTGCTGCTGCTTCCGCCCATGGCGGTTCTGCTCATCAACGCGGCCTTCGTACGAAACTGCGCGTTGTTCGACGGCGCCTTGTTCTGGCTGCTGCTGCCTTTCATGACCACCGCTTTCGTCACGGCGCTCGTGCTGTTTCTGCGCACGCTGTTTGGTCGCCGCGCGGGCTGGTGGTATTACGCCGTGCTGCTGCTTTTCCTGCTGCAGCCCTTCGTGCAGATTTTACTGCAGCCGCAGCTCTACGCGTATAATCACATTTTCGGGATGTTTCTCGGGTTGTCGTGGGACCAGACACAGCCGCCGTTTTCCACCCTCGCGCTGTTTCGCCTGTCGACAACCGCCTACATCGTTCTTCTGCTCACCACCGCCGCGGCCGTGCGGAGGCTGCGCAGTCCCGAATCCCAGGCAGCTGTACGTACCTCGGCGATTATCGCGCCGTTTCTGCTCGCGCTGATTGCCGCTGTGTACTTCCTGTTCGCAGCAGACCAACTCGGCTTCTCCAGCAGTTACCCGCAGCTGCGTGCGGAACTCGGTGCGGTGTACAGTCAGGGAGATATCACGCTGGTCTACGACAGCAGCGTGGTCGATGAAGAGGAACTGCGCTTCATCATGGACGAACACGCCTTTCAGCTCGAACGCGTATGCGAAGAGCTGGACGTCGAGTGGGAGGGACGACTGGTGTCGTATCTCTACCCTGATCGCCTGACGAAAAAACGGCTGCTCGGCACGGAGAGCTCCGAGATCGCCCGGCCCTGGCGGTCGGAGATCCATGTCACCCGCGGGACGTGGCGTCAATCGCTCAAGCACGAAATCGTGCATGTGGTGGCGGGACGCTTCGGTCCGTACATCACCGGCGCACCCTTTATGCGCGTACTCGGATTGACAGAAGGACTGGCCATGGCGGTGGAGTGGTCCTGGGGCAACCGCAGCCTGCATGAGCATTCGGCCGCGATGATGGAATACGGCCTGCTCCCTCATGCGCGCGACTGCATCGGAACGCTGGGCTTCGCAACGAACAGTTCGTCGGTGAGCTATGTGGCCAGCGGGTCTTTCACGCGCTGGCTCATGGACAGTCTCGGAACTGAGCGCATCCGTGAGGCATACAGCGAAGACGATATCGAAGTGACGGTGGGTGCGACGTATGACGAACTGGATGCGCGCTGGCGAAGCTACCTTTCAACGATTCTGCGTCGGGAGCCGGACAGCATCGCGACAGCCTACGCCTTCCGGCGTCCCTCGCTGTTCGTCGCCGTTTGTCCCCGCGTGATCACCGAACGCAGCCGCGAGGCGTCGCGCCTGCTCGCGAATGGTGAGGCCGCGGCCGCGCTGGACAGTTATCGCGACGTTGAAACCATGGCACCCAACGCCCGTGCGGTCTTCGGCATGACGGCCGCGCTGCTGCAGCTGGCGCAGTACGACAGTGTGGTCGCTGTCACCCGGCGTTATCTGCGTGACGAAAACCGCGCATACAGCGTTTATCCGCTGCTGCTCTGGCAGGGCGCCGCAGCATGGATGCAGGATGATTCCGCCGGCGCGCACGAGGCGCTGGACCAGCTTCTGCACGAGCGTCCGACAGGCTGGCCGACGGCGCTTGCCGAGCGTATGCGCCTCGCCGTTGAGGCACATCCGCACAACGCGCTGCTGCGGGATGTGCTGCTCGCGGGGTTGATATGGGAAACGAACGCAGACTCCCTTCGCGCGGTGCGCGCGAATGCGCTCGACAGCCTGCGGTCGGAGTCGCCCTCCGATCTGGTTCTGCTAGAGGAATGGCTGCGGCTGACGGCCGTCGACGCCACCGGCCGGCGCTCGGCGATGACCGTCATCAATAATACCGACGCTGACGGGCTGCATGCGCGTCTGCTGCAGTTGTGCGGTGTTATTGCCTATCGACAGGGCGCCTACGACAAGGCCGAACGGCTGTTCC
>PKTF01000237.1 GCA_002869275.1 Ignavibacteria bacterium
TAATCACCGTCGATGGAAGGAATCAGATCCTGCCGGACAAACAACGTGTCACCGCGATCGACGAGTGCAGCCTGTATTCTGACGCGATCAGGGAGTGCGTCAATGGCGGGCTGACGCATGGGCCGGCTTCCGGCTGGGGCCGAAGGCCGATGTAACAAATTCGTGGTGTAGGTGTTGGAACCATAATGAACGTTTGTATATCCTGTAACTCCCTTTTCGCCCGAGAACAACAGCGGGGTGCCGTCCGACGCAATGATACGGAACTGCCCGGTGCTCCTCTCGACCTGCACGGCGATGACGCCGTTGTCGGCAGTCGCGTATTGCAGGCCGCCGGTGCCCTGTGCCAGACTTTCGGAGGCAGTTACGGAGAGGCACCCAACGGCGACAATCAATGCATAGACTGCAATGCAGATGTCGGATCGCATGACATCCCTTTCATTGGTGACAAGGCAATCAATATATTCTTCACGGGACTGTGGTGCAATGACGTTGATACTGCGTCGTTTTTTGCTTCCACGGGAGCAGGATTTTCCTTGCTCCTACTGCATCACAACCCTATATTCATAGTATTCGGTGAAAACCGATTGCAGACGATATTTCAAACGACGTAGCATTTTTTACACTGCTTGGAGGAGTCTAGACATGAAACTACGGCACCTGCTGTCTTTGACCGTACTATTGTCAATGAGTGTGGCCATGCTCCAGGCTGGTCAGGGAGGCCAGGGGGATGGCGGCGTACAGTTCGCCGGCAACACGATGACGGGCGATATTCAACGCCTTGTCGGTGAAGAAGTTTGCTTCACGCTTACGGCAAAAGACGATAATGGCAATGTCATTCGCGCTTGGGATCAGATCGGTCAGCCAACGACGCTGACTCTGATGAATTCCACGGCGAATACCGATACCAGCACACAGACCTGGAATGCGGATCCTGATGGCTATTCCTGGGCGATACTCACCCACAACGGAACCGAGCTCACAAAAATCTCGGACAACGAGTGGTCGATCCCGGAAACATATTTCGTCGATGGTATGGCGGAAGTCTGCCTGACACAAACGAAAGCTGATACCGGGGTTCATGTCGTCATCACACCGACGGCGACGTTTTTGAATCAGGTGTCTGAAACCGTGGACTTCACGGTAGATGAGATCACGAACTTCCTGGTCGATTTGACCTCGGCAACATCTCCCGACGATGCTGTCTTCATGCTTCGTCCCTACGAGATCATCGTGGTACCGCGCGATCGTTACCTCAATTTCTCTGACAAGACGATCAAAACTCGATTCACAGCACGTTTCCCGGGTGAATTTGACCAGCAGAATTCCGGACTCGCCGAGATATTCAGTGGCGAAGTCTTTATCCAGGGACTCACGGACTATCTCGTGGCATCGCGTATCGAGCGTGAAAAGCCTATTGAACCGCAGTGGATCATGGCCTACGCCGCTGATGATCCTTCGATCAATGGTGTCACCGATCCCTTCGAGGTCCTCTCGCATGCGCCCAATGCGTTCATGCTTCTTGACCCCGAGGATCACGCTATTCTTTATCTGACATCTTCGATCAACATCCAGACCTTCACATGGGAGCAGCCGAGTCCGCCTGATCCGTACTGGGATATTCAGGTGTCGCGTTTCAATCCGACAACGTACTCTGACGTCGTCACGTACGAATGGGTTATTCTCGACAGTCTCAGCCTGACCCGGGCCAAGCGCATCGCTTCGAACAACAACGGAGCGAACGCGGCAATCTCACTCAGCCACGGACAGCTGCAGGGGATTCTCCATGACATCGCAGGTCAGACAACGGTTCGTGAACATCAGTGCCTGTGGTATGTAAACGCAACAGATGGGCTCTACACGACGCAGAGCGATCCCCAGCCTGGTCATTATCTCACGCTGAACGCTGATACGATTACCACGGTGAAGAATGCCCCGCTGCCCTCGGCGGTGCGGCTTTCTCAGAACTATCCGAATCCTTTCAATCCCACAACCACCATCTCCTTCGCCACGACGCGTCGCGGAACAGTGACGCTGAAAGTGTACGACCTCCTTGGTTCGCACGTGGCTACAGCCATTGACAAGGTGATGGATGCGGGTGCACACTCACTGAACTTTGACGCCAATACCCTCCGCTCGGGCGTGTACGTCTATCGCCTCGAAGCAGAAGGAAAGGTACTCTCGCGCCGCATGGTCGTCATGAAGTAAATGCCCGGAGGGGGCAGAGACATTCCCTCCAGACGATACTTTACCCAAACGCACGAAGGGCGGATCTCTTGATCCGCCCTTTTGCGTTCTGCCTATCCTCGCTCGAGGCTTCGACTTCAAGTTCCAGGCGCCGCATACGATACAGGGCGGATTCAGAATCCGCCCTGCGAGAAGTTTCTACATGATCGGAATGCGGAAATTACACTGCCCCCATCACAGCGTTGAACACGGTGGTCACGACGATGTCATTCACCGAACATCCGCGGGAAAGATCGTACGCCGGACGCGAGAGTCCCTGGACAATCGGACCGAGCGCTTCTGCGCCGCCAAGCCGTTCAGCGATCTTATATCCGATATTTCCGGACTGAAGGTCGGGAAAGACGAGCACGTTGGCTTTGCCGGCGATTTCGCTCTCCGGCGCTTTTTTCTTTCCGATGGCAGGAATGATCGCGGCATCGAATTGCATTTCCCCATCGACTTTCAGATCTGGTCGGCGGTCGAACACGATCTGCTTCGCTTCGAGAACCTTGTCGATCAGTTCATGCTTGGCGCTGCCTTTCGTTGAAAACGACAGCATGGCGACCAGCGGCTCTTCTTCAGTCAGTGCGCGGAAATTATCCGCGGTTGAAACTGTGATATCTGCCAGCTGTGCGGCATCCGGAAGCGGCATGACTGCGCAGTCGGCGAATGCATAGATCTTCTCAGGAAACTTCATGACAAACAGACTGGAAACCGTCTTGATGCCCTCCTTCAGGCCGATGCAATGCAATCCGGCCTTGATCACATCTCCGGTAGTTGAAAGAGAACCGGCCACGCTACCGTCCGCCAGGCCCTTGCGTACCATGAGATCGCCAAAAAACAGCGGGTGTTCCACCGTTTTCCGCGCCTCTTCGGGCGTCATTCCTTTGTGTTTACGCAGTTCGTAATACGTGTCGGCAAAATCCTCGATGTGTTCGCTCGATGCGGGATCGGCGACAGCGATGCCGTCGAGACTCACGTTGATTGAAGCGGCCTTGTCTCTAATTACCTGCTCCGCTCCGACCAGCGTGATCCTCGCCAGCTGCTCATCCGTCGCGATACGCGCTGCCTGTATGGCGCGTTCGTCGGTTGCATCAGGGTACACAATGTGCTTTCCGAGCTTCTGCGCCCGGGCTTTGAGATCGTCAATAAAAGTTGCGGGATTCATGTGTCGTACTGTCTCATTGGTTGAAACAAAAGTATCATACAAAACTACCGGATTTTCCTGTGAATAGAAAACACCTCCGCGCCCTCGAGTCCCGAAGGGACGACCACACTCGCGCCCCCAAGTCCCGAAGG
This sequence comes from Ignavibacteria bacterium, assembly GCA_002869275.1. Classification (GTDB taxonomy): domain Bacteria; phylum Bacteroidota; class Ignavibacteria; order SZUA-365; family SZUA-365; genus BM516. The sequence continues at coordinate 3,523 of PKTF01000237.1, forward strand.
GACGACCACCTCCGCGCCCCCGAGTCCCGAAGGGACGACACATTCATCCCCGCGACGTAAGTCGCGGGATTATCTACCCCATCAACTCACTCAGCTCCATCAACCTTCGCCAGCCACCTGATAATATTCACCAGCAGCGGCGCGTTCTTCTTTCCTTCCGGCGCATTCATACCCACCGGCATGCGACGTTCGCCGCTCACCTGTGCAGAAAACATTGCGGCCTCACCGAAAACCACGATACGACCTTTTCCAAAGGTGAGCGCTGCTCCCTGGCGCCAGGCTTCCACGTTGACACGTTTCGTATTCTCATCGAACTCCCATGCGACTTCCGGCTCTACCGAAAACATGCGGCCGCCGAACACGAGAAGCGGAGCGTGCTCTGCTTTCACGCGAAACGCCGAACCGGTAAAGGTGACGACGGAATCGATGGACATGCCATCGACCGGCGTATCGGTGATCCAGTGAGGTCGCAGCGTCTCGTGCATGCGCGTGAACATCATCCCGCGTCCGGGCTTGCCTTCGAACAGTGCGAAGCCGTTGCTGAAATGAATATCAAAGCGCAATGCGAGGCTGTCGATGGCTCCGGGCATCGGCATGTGATCGGCGATGAGGAAAAGTGATCCGCCCTCACGTACCCAGAGTGCAAGCGCATCAACCTCCTCGGTGGTGAACGCATTATCGATCGGCAGCGACCAGTCCTCGATGTTCCGCTCCGGCAGCGCATTGGAAATAACATAGATGTCCGCGGATGAGAGCACCGGCAGCGACAGCGGCTGCGTTCCGGGCAACACCATGCACCCGTGACCGCGCAGAAATTCCGCGAAGGTTTTATACCGCCCCTCAGCCGTGTGATAATTGTTGTGTGCTTCGTCGATGACCACCACAGGTCCGGCACCCTCTTCGAAGGCTTGTTCTCCGATGGGGGGAACATATGTGTGATCACCGATTTGCTGAGCTGTGACTGTGGCAGTGCTGAAAAGCAGGAGAAACAGAATACGGAGCATTGAACCCATCCGGTTGTGGCGATGTTATCAGCAGAAGATACGGCATGGACGCCACCTTCAAAAATCCGTCCCTCCCCACTCTCGACGGTTTTCCGTACATTGCCGTGATACAGAACATGTGACCAGAAGGATTATCATGACATTGCAGCTCAATACACTCGAAAACTATACTCCACCTGTCGGACCAGTACTTCTCATCATCATGGACGGCTATGGTATCGGGAAAGAATATCCCGGCAATGCCATTCACCTTGCGAAAAAGCCGCAACTGGACCGCTGGTTCAGCGAGGGACTGTACACACAGCTGAAAGCACATGGTCCAGCAGTCGGACTTCCCTCGGAAGACGACATGGGCAATAGCGAAGTCGGGCACAACGCGCTGGGCGCCGGACGTACGTTCGCGCAGGGGGCCAAGCTGGTCAACCAGGCGATAGCCGACGGAAGCATATTCCTCTCCGAGCAGTGGACGACCCTGATGAACAGGCATCTCTCGAGTGGCACTCTGCATTTTATCGGACTCCTCTCCGATGGGAACGTGCATTCGCACATCGATCATCTCTACGCCATGCTGCAGCATGCCGCCGAGGCCGGCGTCCGTTCGGTTCGCGTACACCCTCTGCTTGATGGACGTGACGTCGACGAGAAATCCGCTCTGCGCTATGTCCTTCCTCTCGAAGAGACACTGCGCGATTATTCTGTACGTGAGGGTTATGATTACCGCATCGCCTCAGGAGGCGGACGTATGAACGTGACGATGGATCGCTACAACGCTGACTGGGATGTCGTGCGGCGGGGGTACGATGCACACGTGAAGGGCAAGGGACGCGCGTTCGGTTCCGCCGGCGAGGCCATTCAGACCTATTACGACGAAGATCCCGCGATCACGGACCAATATCTCGATTCCTTCGTCGTTGCGGAAAACGGTGAGCCAGTCGGACGAATCACTGACGGCGACTCCGTGATCTTCTTCAATTTTCGTGGTGATCGCGCTATTGAAATCTCACGCGCTCTTACAGAGACGGATTTCACGGAGTTCGATCGCGGTCCTCTGCCCGATGTGTATTTTGCCGGAATGATGGAGTACGACGGCGATCTGCATATCCCACGGAACTACCTTGTCAATCCCCCGAGCATCGACCGGACTGTCGGAGAATATCTCTGCGCCGCCGGTGTTCGATCCTTCGCTATTTCGGAAACCCAGAAGTACGGTCATGTTACCTATTTCTGGAACGGCAACAACTCGGGCTACATCGATGATTCTCTTGAACAGTATGTCGAAATTCCTTCGGACAAGATCGAGTTCGATAAGGCGCCGAAGATGAAAGCGTTCGAAATCACCGAACGGGCCCTGGAACTTCTGGACGAAGGATACGACTTCGGTCGCATCAACTTCGCAAACGGCGACATGGTCGGTCACAGTGGTCGGCTCGATCCCGCCATTGTCGCCGTCGAGACCGTGGATGAATGTGTCGGAAGGCTCGTGGAGAGGGTTCTTGCGATGAACGGCGTCGTGATCATCACGGCAGATCATGGCAATTCCGATGAGATGTTCACGGAGAAAAACGGCGAGCGCATCCCGAAAACCAGTCACACACTGAATCCGGTTCCCTTCTGTATCATCGACAGTCGCGAAGATCGCACGTACGACTTGACCCCGATTGCCCAGCCTGGACTCGCCAATGTCGCCGCGACTCTGCTCAACCTGCTCGGTTTCGAGAAGCCGGTAGATTATGAGGAGTCGCTGATTTCAGTACGGGAATAACGCAGGACCCAGGATTCTCGTTCTGATGCTCCAGCGTTGGAACGAGGACAATCTTGCGCAAAGCATAAATCATATTGTTTACCAACTGGCTCACATATCGTGCTGTGGCTGAAGCCCTTGATGCACGGCTGAAAAACGCCGAGATTCTCGAATGCTTCACGCAGATGAAAAACGAACTCGTGATCGCATTGCGCGTATCGGATGAGGTGCAGTTCCTGCAATGTTCGGTCGAACCGCGCAGCGCTTCTCTGCTTCTCAAATCCGAATTCGGGCGGGCTCGACGCAACTCTCTGGACCTCTTCCCGGACCTCCCGGGCGACCGTATCCAGGATATCCGGATCGCTGCGACTGACCGCGTCATCCGCATTGCACTGCACAGCGGTCGTATGCTCCATGCCATCCTCTTCCCGGTACGGGCGAATATCGTCCTGACGGATCCCGGGTCAGCCTCTTTCGAGAGTTTCAAGCACACCAGTTTGCCGGGCGGCTTTCATGCGTTGACGTATGACAATATGCTGCCGCAGTTCAGCAACGATACTATCGATCGTGCATTCGAAGCTTCAGACGGAAGTGTGCTGTCGGCATTGCGCGATATCAAACCCTGGATCTCCGGCACCTTTGCCGGCGA
>PKTF01000113.1 GCA_002869275.1 Ignavibacteria bacterium
ATGGCCGCGCCGTTCGAAGGGGATTCGTTTTCGGAAAACTTGGTGCCCACCGCGAGTCCACGCTTGACGCTGAGCATGCTGCCAGGTCCGGGCGTACCGATACCGACGCGTCCTTCAAACAGGGCGCCGTTAAGCGGCGGGAAAAAGACACCGGTGAAGTTTTCACCGACGATGAATTCACCCGATACCTCGAGAGCGGCGGACGGGTACGGTTCGCCGACACCGACATTTCCTTCGACGATCATTCCATTTTCGGGTGCCGCGATGGAACCGGCGTAGTTTCCCCCGACGCTGACATTCTCTTTCACATCAAGCATGCTTGCGGGATTGGCCGTCCCCAGGCCGAGCTTTCCATATGCCGTCAGGCGCATGCGCTCGATATAATCGGTGCGAAACACCAGATCGACGCGATCGGCCGTGCCGATGAAATCGGCAGAGGCATCGGTACCCTCGGTACCACGAGTGGACCACGGGGAGCCGTTCGATGCGACCGGACCGACGCTGCCGCCCGAGGCTTCCGGCTCGGTGAGTTGGTCAGCCTTGTTTGCATGCAATGCGTGGAAGGCATAGGGGACGGAAAGCAGTTCGGAGGCACCAAGGATGGTATAATTCTTCCCTCCGCTTTCATCCATCTCCACCTGCAGCCAGTGGCTGGACTTCCCCCAGGCCAGCGCATCGAGCGCGCCCTGGCGTAATTCACCAGCACCGATATTCAAGGTGAAGAGTCCATAGTCATTCGTTACGACAGTGTGCTGCTCTGTGTACACTGCTTGTCCATTCGGACCATTTTCCAGGATGCTGATACGCAGACTCAGCATCTGATCCTGCATGACGTTTCCGTCCTTGTCGCGTGCGACGCCCTGATAGTTCATCTGCACAGGGGCCTGTGCCATCAGGGTGCTCACCACGAGCGGAACGAGCAGGAATATCGTGAGGATAGTTCTCATGATGATTTTCACTCTATGTTAAAATTATTGTGCTTTGACAATTTTGTACAGCGCCAGCCGGTCTCCGTTGTTGGAGAACGCCGCCAGCATGTAGATCCCGCTCGGGAAGCGGTCGACGGTCAGGCGTGCGAGCCTGTCGCCACCTCGGACCTGCTGCTGCAGGACGACTTCTCCGAGAAGATTGTAGAGGATGAGCGTCATGTTCTCTTCGACCCCGTCGAGAGAAACCATCACGGTATTTCGTGCTGGATTGGGGTAGAGATTCAGAGAGAATGGAACGCTGTGATTCCTTGCAGGAATCAGCGTGAGGTAGCTTTGCTGGAAACCCTCGGTGAGAGTGACCGCCGGAGACGTATGCGTCGCGACGGCTGTCTGTCCGACAGTCCATGCCACGCTGAGAGTCGCGGATTCGGCGAAGCCGCCTGATCCTCCGACGACAGCCGGGGCAATGCTCTGTGCCCGGGCGGACAACATAAGCATCGGTACCAGCAGCAAGACATATGCATATCTGGCGTTCATGGGTATGATACAACCTCCGATTGATCGTGATGATGGAATAACCATCATACCAGTACCACCGGCATGTGCCGTATCACATGTCATCGTACGCTCCGTTTACACGAAGCGGATGATCGATTCTCTACTCCTGCGATGAGTGCTTAGAAGGTAGGTCAGTCGGGCGTGCCAATGCATACGCACTTGTGCGTATTCAGCACTCCTCGTCATTGTAGCGGATGGCGAAGCCGAGCAATGCGTTACTCCCTTCGAGCTGCAGCTTGCGCGCCATGTTCGACCGATGCTTCTGCACAGTCCGGTAGCTGATGAACATGGCTCGGGCGATTTCCTGGCTGGTCTGATTTTTCCCTAGTGCGCGAAGGATTTGCAGTTCCGTCGGCGTAAGCACACTCGCGATCGCTGAAGCGGACAGCGGCGATTGAGTATCTCCGATGGCGAGCAGCCCGCTGATTCTCTCTGAGTAGTATCGTGCTCCTCCCTGAACAAGGTGTGCGGCACGCACGAAGTTCTCCGCATCCTCGCGTTCGTCGATCAGTCCACGCACATCGAGCCGTTGAGCAGCGGCTACGGTGTCGGACGTCCACGTTCCAAAAAGGATGATGTTATTGGTACACCCGCGCTGCACGAGCCGGCGGAGAAGCGCGGCGGTATTGAGACCCGGCAGCAGGGAATGCAGAATCACGACGTCAGGATGTCCATTGTGGCAGCTGCTGATGACCTGATCCGAATGCAAAGCCTTCGAAGTCACGATGAGACCACGCTCTTCATTGAGCGTATGCAGCAGTCCTTCGAGGAACAGGGAAACATCGGTTGCGATACAGACAGAGATCATGCTGGTATATTAGAAGGCTGAGAAGCAGGAAGCAAGTCATGCTCTCGCGCGGACATCCCCCGGCCGCCGATATGGACAGCCGGGGGATAATCCGGGAGAGAGAGTTTATCTCGTCAGGACCATTTTCCTCTCCATGTGGCTCGAGCCTGCACGAATCATGTACAGGTACACGCCACTGGAAAGCTGCTGGCCACCGTCATTTCGCCCATCCCACTCGACAGTGTACGTTCCCGCGGGAACGACTTCATCGACCAGGGTCCGGACCAGCATACCCATTGCGTTGAAGACACGCAGCTCGATATGCTGTTCCACAGGTGATCCGAAATTGATCATCGTGGAAGGATTGAACGGATTGGGATAATTCTGCTCGAGCGTCACGGACACTGGAACAGGAAGTTCTTCGGATTCGAAGTCCTTCGGTTTGTGTGTCGGTACCGTCACCGTTGCGCTGGCAGTGGTGAAGTTCCCGGCAACATCCTGCGCGGTATACAGCGCGGTGTAGACGCGGGGGCCGCCCACGTTCTTGGCGCGCAGCTGATACTCGGTATCGAGAATGTTTGTGGTCACACCGAGAATATCACCGTTCGCAGGCTGATCGCTGGTAACGGAAGTCAGCACCACGGTAGCGCCGGGAACGTTGTCCCAGACTTCCACAGTGGCCTTGATGTCATTGATCTGATTGTTCGCCGGCCAGAGATAGACCGGGGCCAGGTTGACACTGATCTGCGGGGGCTCGTTGTCGATGATCGTCACATCGAAGCCGCACATGGCAATCTGGTTACTCGCGTCAATGGCCATATAGGAAACGGCAGTCGTCCCGACCGGGAAGAAATCACCGCTGCCCAGGTCGCTCGTACGAATGATCTCATACTCGGAACATCCGCTGCTTGCGGTAGGCGGTACGAAAGTCACCACCGCGCCGGGCATGCCCGGATCCGTATTCATGGTAATGTTTGACGGACATGCGATCGTCGGCGGATCTCCGACGACGGTGACAATCTGCACGTCGGTCGAACGGTTGCCATTGGCATCGACGGCGGTCCAGATCACGCGATGCGTTCCGGCCGCGAGCGAACTGCCCGCACTGTTCGTGACGTTGGGTGCGCTGCAGTTGTCATATGTCGTTGCCGTACCGAGTACGGAGGGGACGACGGTCCACGCGCAGGTACCGGGATCGACACCGACTTCGAGGTTCGGCGGAGCGATAACGGTCGGCGGATTGCCGTCGAAGATCGTCACCGTCTGAACAGCGGTCGAGATGTTGCCCGTGCCATCAATGGCCGTCCAGGTAACGGACGTCTGTCCGATGGGGAACGTGGCCGGTTTGTCGTTCGAAACTGTCACGGCAGAGCAGTTATCGGAGTATGTCGGAATACCGAGGCTCACCGATGCGCCGCTTCGAGAGCAGCTGCCTGTATCCGCGACCAGCGTGAGGTCGGCCGGAGCAAACAGAATCGGTGCAACGGCGTCCACGACCGTGACGGTCTGCTGAGCCGAGGCACTGTTTCCAGAGGCATCGACGGCAGTCCACGTCACCGTGGTAGCGCCGAGCGGGAAGGACGGCGGAGCGTCATTGCTGATTGTAAACGAGCAATTGTCCGTCACCGTCGGTGTACCGAGGCTCACCTGCGAATTTGGAACAGCACACTGGTTCGGCAGCGTGTTCACATTCACATTCGCCGGCGCGGTGACGACGGGATTGGAATTGTCGATAACGGTCACGTTCTGCGTGCCGACGGATTCGTTTCCACTCGCGTCGGTGGCTTTCCAGATCACCAGTGTGGATCCTACCGGGAAGAAGGACGGCGCGTCGTTGGTAATGGACGGGGTGCCACAACCATCGGTTGCAGTAGCCGTTCCAAGCTGGCCGCTCGTGAGCGTCAGACCGCAATTCGCAGTCGAAGCATTGATCGTAACATCTGCAGGGACGGTCAGATCCGGCGGGAGGTCGTCCACCACCTGCACCGTGATAACCTGCGTTGTGACATTGTAGCTTCGATCGGTTGCCGTCAGGGTAACATTGACCGAGCCCGTGTCGGCACAGCTGTAATTGAGCTTGCTCGCGCTTGTACTCAGGATTTCACAGTTGTCGTATGCCGAAAGCAGGAGCGTGTCTTTGGTGATCGTCGCGCTTCCGCTTGCATCCAGGTAGACGGTAAATGCCGGATGGCCGTTGATAATGGGAGGATCGTTGTCGAGCGGCATCTGCGCTTCGTACGCCCCGATATCGGGTCGTGCGTTGGCATCGTGGTCACCATTGATGACCCGCGTGGCGCCGCGCTGATCCGTTGCCGGGATGGGAGCGGCAGTGCTGCCTGCGTCAATGGCGCGCGAACATACCAGCAGCGCATGCGTGCGTGTGGTTCCACCGTTCAGGCGCAGTTCGTCCAGCGCTGCATTGAGCGGATCGGAAGTGGTTCCGGTAAGATCGGATCCATTCCACCCGCTGCTGCCATTGCGGATTTTCACGAGGTTGGTGCCTCCCGAGGAGACCGTTCCACGTACATCCGGTCCCGTCGTGGCGGTATTTTCCGCGAAGATGGTACGCCGGGGAATAAAACTCCCGCTGATATGAGCTCCGCCACCCTGGGCAGAATGATTGAAAGCGATCGTCGAGAAATCCGATGATGCCGAGCCCGTACTGCGGAGTCCGCCGCCATTGTTATCGGCGGTGTTGCCGCTGAGGGTGCTGCTGGTCAGGGTGAGCGCGCCGGCATTGTCGATGGCGCCTCCGCTGGAAGCACGGTTGTCGTTAAAGGTCGATTCGCTCACGACCAGGCCAGTTCCGGCGGATGAAGAGACAGCGCCACCGTTTCCGCTGGCATAATTGTTCTCCATCGTCGTTGCATTCACGACAGCCGCACCACCGTTCAGGTACAGTACGCCGCCGTTTCCGCCTGCCGTGTTTTCCGACATGCTTGACTGGTCGATCAAGACGACGGCACCCATGGACGCGATGCCACCACCATGAATATAGGCTTCGCAATGCTCGATGCGCGTAGACGTGAGGCGCAGCGTATCGCCTTCCTGGTAGATGGCACCACCCCGTTGGATGGCGGTACTCCAGCGCAGCGCCGAGGACGACACCGAGAGCCATCCGAAGGATTGAATTGCCGCACCGTCCACCGCGCGACCCGACGCCAGCGTCAGACCGGAGATAGCCACGGAGGAACCCGTGTCGACGACAAAAATGCGATGCAGGTCGTTTCCGTTGACCTCGATAATGTCGAGTCCGGGGCCGGAAATGAACAGGTCATGTAGAATTTCGATTTGTCCGATCGAGAGAAAGATCGTTCCGGTCAGCGATCCGTCGAAGTCGATGACATCGCCGGTATCGCTATAGGCGACCGCCTCGCGAAGGCTGGTTCCCGCCCCGAGTCCGGGAGCGGCAGTTGTGTCGAGTTCATCGACGAGTGTTGTAACGGTAAGCGTATTGCCTGAAGGAATGGGCTGTGCGGCGGATTCCGCTTGAGGGAATAACCACAGCACGGCGAACAGCATTCCGACAGCCGTCACATACCGCGTTGTATGTGTAATTGCAGATATCATTGTGATCCTGCTCCACTGGTTCGTAATCAGTTGAGTAATGGAGAAGGAACAACCATCGGGGCAAACATCCATCGCCTGTTCGGCAGTACCGACAGCGGCGGTGCATGTGTGTTCCGTTCGAGCTTCGTGGGATCCACGCGCTCGCGTGCAGACACCTCAACGGTCGTCCTCCAACATCGCAGGAATATGGAGAGATCCGATGACTTGTGAGGGTGGTGTATGACTGGAACAGTATACGTTTCTCCCGCGATCAAAATCATACGCACTTGTACGTATACGTAGATTCGTGCGTTCCGCTGGTCTTGACAATACCCTCGCATCGTTCTATATTCTGATCACATACTCTCATTCACGATCTGCGGGGGCAGGCATGGAGAACTATCGATCCAGTACAGCATCATCGAATCGTTGTAACTATGCACGTATTCATGGTTTCTTTTTGCATGAACTTCCAGGATTTTCTCATCTGAAAACAGGGGTGGATATGAAAAACCGGTACGCACTCAGGCGAATGCATCATCGGGCGGCGTTCATTGTCACAGTTCTTGTGTTGTTTCTCATGCCGCTCGGAAAGGCCGATGCGCAGCCGAATCTCAATTTCAAGCGCATCACGGTGAACTGGCCGACCATCGAGCTGTACTTCTCGGTGGGCTGCAACGGCAATCCGGCTTATAACATGTCCAAGCAGGACTTCAACATCTTCGAAAACGGCGCACTTATCCAGGATTTCACGCTCTGGTGTCCAGATCCGACCATACGCTGCGGAATCTCGGTTTCGCTGGTATTCGACGCGTCGGGTTCGATGAGCGGATCCGGGAACGAGGGTGCAAAAATTGCAGGCCGGGCGTTCGTGGACCTGATGGACGGCACGCTCGATGAAGCAGCGATCATCTGGTTCAACACCATGGTGAACATCCAGCAGCAGATGACCACGATTAAACCCCTGCTGTACTCCGCGGTGGATGCGCTGCCTGCAGGCGGCGGCACGGCGGTGTGGGACGGCTGTTACGCCGGTATCATCGAGCTGATCAACAACGGCGTCAACCAGTGCCGTGCGGTGATCGTGATGACC
>PKTF01000317.1 GCA_002869275.1 Ignavibacteria bacterium
ACAGTCTCTGCGCAACCTGATGCGCCTGGCGAACGATTTCACCTGGCTGAAGAACTGGGAGCTGGAAATGACGCAGGAGAACAACCGCAGCTCGGGCGACACGCCGGGGGAGAACTGATGTCGCTGGCCTCACGAACAGCCGAATTTCTGCGCCTTCATGGATTACTGCAGCGTGACGGGCATTTGCTCGTTGCTGTCAGCGGTGGTGTCGATTCCACCGTCCTCGCGTATCTCATGGCCGAAATTGCCGGCAAATGGGGGCTGACACTCAGTTTCGCGTATATCCATCACGGGCTGCGTCCGCAAGCCGATGAAGAGGCAGAGTTTGTCAGCACCCTTTCCGAAGCATGTTCAGCCCAGGCCCATACCCGGCGCATCGATGTCCGGGGCGTCCACGGGCGTGAAGGTGGATCACTGCAGGACGTCGCCCGGAGACTGCGCTATGCCTCTCTCGAACGGCTGCGTGTCGAGATCGGGGCGGAGGCTATTCTCACAGCGCATCATGCGGACGATCAGGCCGAGACGGTGCTTGCGCACCTGCTCCGTGGCTCAGGCGTACGCGGGCTCGCAGGGATTCCACCGGTACGGGGCCACATCGTCCGCCCGCTTCTTTCCGTCCCCCGTGCGGAAATCGAAGCATATGCGCATGAGCGCGGCCTGAGCTGGAAGCATGACTCTTCCAACGACAGCGATCGTTACGCGCGTAATGCCCTGCGGCATAATGTCATCCCTGCGCTGCGCGAGCATGCGGGGGCATCCTGGCCGGCCGTTCTCGGTGACAGCGCGCGCCTGTTTCGTTCCCTCGACGATTTTCTTTCACACCATGTCGAGAGCCGTGCCGCGGAGTGCATGGAGACTGACGGACAGGGCGTTTCCCTTGCGGTTCAGGCATTGAAAGGGTATTTTGAATTTGAGCAACTAGCCCTCCTGCGCCACGCGCTCGAGCGTGTCCGCGGGAGTTCCGGTCTGTTCGATGAAGTCTTTTCCATGCTGCATCTCATCGATGCCGCCCCGGGAAAACGCGCGATCCTTCGAGGCGGCTGTGTCGCTTTCAGGGAGAAGGAAGCCATCGCAATCATGGCTCCCGCTGCAGACCTGAATGTCGTTGCAGTGGCACCCGACCGGGAACTGCATTATGCATCCGGTGTGTTTTCCATTACTCGCTGCGAGGAAGCGGACGTCCGTTTCAGCACGGATCCGTCAGAAGAATTCATCGACTTCGACAGCTGCGGCCAGCCGCTGCGGCTGCGGGCCTGGACGGACGATGACATCTTTGCTCCACTCGGCTTCGGCAGAAGCAAACGTGTGGCGGAGTTTCTGTCCGATCAGGGGCTGACACAGGAGCGTCGAACACGCATCCCGGTACTGGAAGGACCTCACGGTATCGTCTGGATCTGCGGCGTGCGGCTCGATGCACATGCCTGCGTACGTGACGACTCGGAACGTATCGGCCGGCTGCGATTTTCCACACATGAAGAACAGGTATGACTCCGAACGTTAATATCCCTCCCCAGGTACAGATCAATGGCGACCGTTTCGTTCCGTTTATTGAGGTCGATCACCTGCAGCGACGCATCAGCGAACTGGCAGAGACCATAAACCGCGACCTCGAGGGACAGCTGCCCATATTCATCTGCGTGCTCAACGGCGCATTCATGTTTTTCGCGGACCTCGTACGTCAGATCACCATCGACTGCGAAGTCGATTTCCTCAAGCTTTCGAGCTACGGAGAGAAGAAGATTTCATCCGGGAACGTGCAGCTCGTCAAGGATTTAAACTGCGAGGTCGAAGGTCGGAACATCGTCCTGATCGAGGACATCGTTGATACCGGGTACTCGATCGATTTCATGAAATCGTGGATCGGTAAAAAGAACCCCGCCTCCCTGAAAATTGTTACATTGCTGCATAAGCCAGCGAGTACGAAAATCGAGCATCCGCTCGATTACGTCGGCTTCGAAATTCCTCCGCAATTCGTGGTCGGTTTCGGACTCGATTACGCGCAGAGAGCCCGAAATCTTCCTGCGATCTATATTCTCGATAACAACGGCAGCAAGGAATAGTCAGTACTTGAATGAATAGAACATCAAACTCCATGTCACTTGATCAACACCCTCACTGGCACATGGCCGACAGCGACAGCGACAAGGATCCCAAACCCAAACGCAGCGGCCCTTCCGAAAACAAACCGAAGGGGCGACCCCCGGAAGACAATAACTGGGCCCGGTATTCGAAAGTCGTCCTGACCTGGCTCCTCGTGGTCATCGTTGTCTTTGCCGCGATGACCTTCCTCGGTTCCAAACCCGAACCTCCCGCAATTACGTACTCGCAGTACCAGGACCTGCTTTCGGGCAAGGTCACGACGCTCGAGGATACCGAGGTCCGCATCCAGACCGCGGTCGTGTACAAATCCAATCTCAACGACTACGAAATGCACGGCACGCTCAACACGAAATTCCCGCTGAAAACCCTCGAGGGCGAAAGCAAGGAGGAAACGAGCGAGTTTCGTGTGAATCTCGGCGCGGTGGATTCGGACATGCAGAAGGAATGGATAGAGCGCGGGATCGAGGTCACCTTTGAAGAGAAGGATTCGATGTGGACGCAGACGCTGATCAGCTTCCTGCCCTGGATCCTTATCATCGGTGTCTGGCTGTTTTTCATGCGCCGCATGCAGGGCGGAGCAGGTGGTGGCCCGAAGGGACTGTTTTCCTTCGGGAAGAGCCGTGCGAAGATGATCAGCGAGAATACTATCCATGTCAACTTCTCGGACGTTGCCGGGGCTGACGAAGCGAAGTATGAACTGCAGGAGGTGATCGAATTTCTCAAGGAGCCGGCAAAATTCCAACGGCTCGGCGGAAAGATCCCTCGTGGCGTGCTTTTGCTCGGTCCGCCGGGAACAGGCAAAACACTGCTCGCCCGTGCTGTGGCAGGGGAGGCCGGTGTGCCGTTCTTCTCCATCAGCGGCGCGGAATTCGTGGAAATGTTCGTGGGCGTGGGCGCCAGCCGCGTACGCGACCTCTTTGAGAATGCAAAGAAAAACTCCCCGTGTATCGTCTTCATTGACGAAATCGATGCCGTGGGACGCCAGCGCGGTGCAGGTCTCGGCGGCGGACATGACGAACGTGAACAGACGCTCAACCAGCTTCTCGTGGAGATGGATGGTTTCGAACAGGGCAGTACCGTGATCATTATCGCGGCCACGAACCGGCCGGATGTCCTCGATCCGGCACTCCTGCGTCCGGGCCGTTTCGACCGGCAGATCGTCGTCGACCGTCCCGACGTCAAGGGCCGTCTCGGCATCCTGAAAGTCCATACCCGAAAGATTCCCCTCGATCCGGATGTGGACCTCGAAGTGCTCGCCAAGGGCACCACTGGTCTCGCCGGCGCCGAACTCGCCAATCTTGTCAACGAATCCGCACTCTACGCCGCCCGCAGGAACATGAAGACGGTGACGATGAGTGACTTCGAGATGGCGAAAGACAAGATCATGATGGGCATGGAGCGCAAGAGCCTCATTATCTCCGACGAAGAGAAAAAAATGACCGCCTACCATGAAGCCGGGCATGTCCTCGTGGCGAAGATGATTCCCGAAGCGGACCCGGTGCACAAGGTGACCATTATTCCACGCGGGCGCGCTCTCGGCGTTACTACCTATCTCCCCATCGATGAGAAACACACGTATTCGAAACCGTACCTGGAAGCCATGATCGCGTATGCGATGGGCGGACGCGCGGCGGAGATGCTCATTTTCAAGCAGCTGACCACAGGTGCCGGCAACGATATCGAACGCGCGACCTCGCTGGCACGGAAGATGGTGTGCGAATGGGGGATGAGTCCCCTCGGTCCACTGACCTTCGGCGCGAAGCAGGAAGAGATTTTCCTCGGGCGCGAGATTTCACAGCACCGCGACTACAGCGAACAGACGGCCATCGCCATTGATGATGCCGTACGTGGAATCGTAACCGACGGCATGACCCGTGCCGAAGATATCCTGCGCGATCACAAGGAGACACTCGACCGTCTGTCTGACGCTCTGCTCGAGCGAGAAATTCTTGACAGCGAAGAGATTGACATGGTGATTCGCGGTGAAGCTTTGCCACCGAAGAAAAGCCTGGACAACGGCAACGGTGAGGATATCAAGAAAGCCGGCGAAGAGCGGCTGAAAACCGATCAGGAGCGTGCAGAGAAAATTCGCAAAGCCGTCGAGGAAATCAAACGGCAGGAAGACGAGCACAAAAAGCAACAAAAAGACGAGGATGCATGACAGACGTGCAGCCTTCCGCGGAGCAGACCGAACACGTCTCATTTAAATTCGAGCTTCTCCGCAAGGGCATCCACATGATGTCCCTGTCCATCCCCGTCGTGTACTATTTCGTTACGCGCGATGTCATGCTGATACTGCTCATTCCATTGACGCTGCTGTTTGTCGTCGGGGACGTGATGCGGAGTTTTCATGAACCGACGTTCCATCTCTACGAGAAAATTTTCGGGCGGATGCTGCGGCCCCATGAGAAGACGAAGAAGAAGAAAACACTCAACGGGGCTTCCTGGGTTCTCATCTCCGCGATTCTTACTGTTCTCATCTTCCCAAAGCTCATCGCCATCACGGCGTTTGCAATTCTGATCGTTTCCGACACCATCGCCGCTCTGATCGGGCGCCGCTTCGGGACGCGGAAATTCAATGACAAGTCTCTCGAGGGCTCGACGGCTTTTGTTCTGTCGGCCATCATCGTCATCCTCTTTACCCCCAAGGTCGCCCAGGCCCCTGCCGAGTACGCGATAGCCATCGTTTCAGCAGTCATCGGCGCTATTTCCGAGGTGCTTTCGTTCGATATCATCGACGATAATTTTGCGATTCCGCTTTCCATTGGTTCTGCCATGTGGCTTTTGTACTTTCTGTTTTTACCGGAATTGAATATCTACTGTCTGGACGGCTGACATGACTGTTTTACGCGCGCTCAGCGCAAGCCTTCTGGCGCTGCTCCTCGTTTACTGCGGATTGGAGACGATGGACACTGCCATGGGCGAAAATGACTTCATTACCATCATCGCCGACAGTGCGGATTATGACCAGCTGTCGGATGTGATCGAAAATGCCTTCGGCAAACCCGTATTCACACCACAGCCGGAGAGCTGGTTTCTCTACGACAGGTACAACCTTGCCGACCTGCTCGACCACAAACGCGAACGGAATATCCTGATCATGGGCCCGCTGGACGGGGAGAACAGTATGGGCAGGTACATGCGCAGTGCGCTCGACTCCGCCGTGCAGGAACTCGTCCGTGACGGAGAGCAGCATGTATTTGTCAAGAAGGATCTCTGGTATCGCGGTCAGACGGTGGTGCATCTCACCGGACGCAATATGGAGGAGCTCAAGAATTTCATTGCCTCCAACGCCGATCAACTCGCGTACTATTTCAAGGAAGCCTGGGACGAGCGCGAGCGGACGCATCTCTGGACGCTGCCCCGGGAAGAAACGATTGAAGAGCGCCTGCTCGAGGACCACGATTTTTCGATGGCGGTGATTCGCGGCTGGTTCGTGGGAAAGGACAGCAGTGAAATCGGCAGCGTGCTCCTGCGCAGGCAGGCACCTGCTGAAACCGAGCGCTGGTTGCTGGCACACTGGATTGAAACAGAGAACACCGGGCTTCTGACGAGCACGTACGCCTATGAGACGAGGAACCGTCTTACCAACATCCTCTACCGTACCTACGACGACAGCGCCTGGGTGGTCATCGACTCGATCAACCACCTGCAGTTTGACGAGGTCAACTTCCAGGGCCGCTTTGCCATCAGAATGAAAGGCCTGTGGCGGATGAACGATTATAGTATGGGCGGTCCGTTTGTGAGTTACCTGTTCTACGAGGAATCCCAGAAACGGCTGTATTTCCTTGACGGATCGGTGTTCGCACCGAAGTACGAAAAGAAGAAGCTCATTCAGGACGTTGATGTCATGATGCAGACCTTCTACCCGCGCAAGGACGAGGAGGACAACGCGACCCCCTGATGGAGTTAACGCGTGACGACATACGGCGCTGGGCGCTCTGGTCCGGCAAGTTACTGCTGGCCGTGCTTCTCCTGTACCTGCTGCTGCGGAATATCGAAGCAGCGGCCATCATGAACACGATCCAGGCCGCCAACCCCTGGCTCCTCGCGGCTGCGATGCTGCTCCTGATGCCGAATGTTATCCTCCAGTTACGCAAGTGGGGTCTGCTGCTTCGTACCGTCTATCCGGACATTCCGGTCCACGACATCCGCACATCTCTTCTCCTCGGGTTTACATTCGGAATCGTCACCCCGGCTCGCATCGGTGAATTCGGCGGACGCGCAACGGCCGTGCGCGGAGCCAGCGTGCTGACCCTCATGGGATTGACCGCCGTTGATAAACTGGCAACCATGCTGATCACCGTGGCGCTGGGCGCCGCCGGCCTCCTGGTATTTTGCGTGCAGCATCCGTTCATGAATCCCTGGCTGCTCGCTTTCGCGGAGACAGCGATTCTGATCACCGCCGTGACGGGGCTGCACCTCGCATGGAAGCGGAATATCAAACAGGGTGAAAAGAGAAACGCGACTTCGCGAGGTCGCCTGCAGAAATTGTTCTCGGCTCTGCAACGCATCGACTCCGCTGTACGCCGGCGCCTGCTTCTGCTGTCCCTGCTGTTCTATCTCACGTTCCTCACACAATTCCTCCTGCTGCTGCAGGCATTCGGTGCTGTGGACATGCTTTCGGCACTGGCGGGAATCAGCACGATCATGCTGGTGAAAACCATCATTCCACCCGTGACCCTGGGCGAACTCGGGATCCGGGAGGGAGCGTCGGTGTATGTTCTCGGACATGCCGGGGTGCTTGCCGCTTCCGCGTTCAGCGCATCCCTTCTGCTTTTCGCCATCAACAT
>PKTF01000390.1 GCA_002869275.1 Ignavibacteria bacterium
CGACATGCTGATGCTCGGCGGCTACGGCGTGAAATCGATTGACGAGACAACCGGCGTTGAGGAATATACCACCCTGGGCAACATCTCGGCCTGGGGCGAAATCATCTACGGCGATGAGTTCCAGGTCGCTCTCTTCGCGGGTGTGACCATGAACCAGGGAGCGGAAGACAACTACCTCGGCGCTCCCTGGGCACGTGGATATAACATCGACCAGATCATGCGCGTCTCCCCGCGCCTGGTGTGGAATTCCGGCAAGACACGTATCGCGACCGAACTCGAGCACACCATCGCCGATTACGGCACGCCGAACATGGAAGACAAGGGCAAGGTCGAAGATGCGACGAGCATCTCCAACACGCGCATTCTTGTCGCGGTATATTACTTCTTCTAAGACACACGTGCAGATTCCCAAGAACACGAACCCCCGCAACTCGCGGGGGTTTGTGTTTGAATTCAATCCGAAATGCGGTGTGTTGACAATTGTCAACACCTTTTTGCGATCGTCCGGAAGAGCGGCAGATACCTGTTGACAGATGTCAACACCCGCTGTTTTGTCTTCCGGGTTCGAGCTCCGCTACGATTTCTTATGAATAAGTTTCAGTATCATCCAGTCCAGGAGACGTTTTGGGAAACGGCCCACCTTCCGCGCTCTTCTCGCATCGCTGCCGACGAGGTAGACGGGTTTCGGATTCTCGGCAGTAAACGCAGTCTCGATGACGTCGGCTGCTTCCTGTGCGGGGATTTTCTTCAAGTCAGAGATCATCCTGTCGCCATATTCCCGAAAGACGCGATAGCGTTCGGCAACATCCGGATCGATGTTCTCACGCATACGCTTCTTGAACTCGGTTCCCTTTTCCCAGATACGGCTTTCGATCGCACCCGGTGCCACGAGAATCACGTGTACCCCCTGCAGCTTCAGTTCCAGCCGCAGGGAATCCGAGAGTGCATGCACGGCGAATTTCGAGGCGGCATAGGCGCTCGCGCCGGGGAAGGCCATGAAACCTGAGGACGAACCGATGTTGATGATACGTCCTTTCGCTTTCAGCAGCATGGGGATGAAAGCTTTGGTCACCGCGAACACTCCGATGACATTCACGTCGAACAGCGTGCGGATTTCCTCTAGCGGAATCGCTTCGAGGACGCCGCTGCGTCCGATGCCCGCGTTGTTGATGAGTCCGTCCAGCGTCCCGCCGGTCTCGGACGCAATATGCTGCACCGCCGCAGCGATGGAGGCGTCGTCCGCGACATCGAGGATAACCGGTGACAATCGCTCTGACGCTTCCTGCCGCAGCGCGGTGCCGTCTTCTTCCCTGCGCACGCCGGCGAACACCCGGTATCCGAGTGTGTCGAGATGCAGTGCCGTCGCCTTTCCGATGCCTGATGAGGCACCCGTGATGAGAATGGATTTCATGCTGAGTTTCCTTATCTGGAATAATGGTCGCGTACCGGAAGCAGATGATCCGGCAAAGAAAATATTAGACTGGATTTGAGTTCAATATCCAATATGCTGAATTCATGCGGAAGTAGAAACCTGACGATTCGATTCATCGGCGAGTTCAGCATAGAAGTCCGCAAGGTGTCGCGTACCGTGTGCGGGCGCTACCATGTCGTGGCTAAGAACGGTCATGAAAAATTCGATCGGCCCGTAGGTTTTGATGGATGTGCATGCGCGAAGCGTGGCGATGGCCGCGCTGCAGATCCAGAGCGGGATACGAGAGATCTTCGCAGGCTTGTCGAGGGCAGCGAACGCCAGGCGCAGAATATCATTGTGTGTGAGAATATCCGGTCCGCCGACCGCGATTTCTCGCGCATGTCCGGGAATTGCAGACACGCAGACTTCGGCGAGGTCCGCCCCGTGAATCGGATTGATGCGCTTCTCGCCGGAGCCGAACACATATCCGCGGCCTTTGCGCGCCATGGTCAGATATTCACGCATGTCAGAGAAGAAGCCATTCGGGTAGACAATGGAATGCTCCATTCCGGAAGCGGCCAGCGCCTCGCCGAAGCGGATTTTCGCCTGGACGCTTTTCAGGTGGCGCATTCGTTCCGCATTGAACACGGAGACATAGATGAACTTCCTCACCCCGTTTTTCTTCGCTTCGTCGAGGAGATTGATGTTCGCCTGGTAATCGACGTCCATGAAGGTCAGTCCGTCCTTCTGTTTCGTGATGCCGACAGTGGACAGCAGCACATCCACATCGCTGCACACACCGTTGAGCGTGGACGGATCGGTCACCTGCGCGATGACCGTCTCATCTGCGATGTCCGCGATTTCTCCTAGGCGTGTGCGGTCCCGCGCGATGACGCGCACCCGGTATCCCTGCTTCTTCAGCTCACGGACGAGGAACGATCCGAGATATCCGCTGGCTCCTGCAACGCATGCCCGTTTCATCGCTGACCTCCATGGTCCGGTACCAGGTTCATATTCAAAGCATCCAGGTTCGGGGTACGCAACACCGCCTGGCGCTGCAGAGCGGTAAACTCTTTTTCCAGTTCCTGCATTTCATCGCGCGCGACACGGACGTGCATCATCATCGCGACTTCCGCGAAGCGCGTGCGAAATACGCGCTGGAGGATGCTGCGCGAAAGGCTTTCCGGGAGAAACTCGATGCAGCGAAGCTTGATGTTGTAGCTGCGCGTGTAGCCCAGGACGCGGAGGGTCTTCGCACCCTCACGCACGGCCCGTATGTATTGCGTGATACTGTCGCTGTCAACGGCGAGTGCGTGGTTGTCACCCGCCTGCAGCAGGGCGCCTGCGAGGGGAAGGATGAAGGCCGCATGATACTTCAGCCAGCTGTCGATATCACCGACGCAGCGTACCGGCACACCGGCCTGCAGAAACATTTTCCTCACAGCGCGCAGACGCGGCGACCGCGTGCCGTTGAGTTCGCCCAGCGTCACAGACAGGGGCTTCCCACCGGGGGTTTCGCTGTCGACATAGTGCGCATCGTGACCGACGCGCGCACCGCCGCCACCCGGGAAACCGAACATCAGCTTTTCCCAGGAGATATACCGGAGATACTCCCGGAATCCCGCAACATTGTTTCCCATAAACAGGAAACAGCCGACGCCCCGGCAGCGTCCGAGCATCGGCAGGATCTGCAGTACACTGTTTTTGCGCATCAGCACGATGACGAGATCGTATTCGTCCGTGGGATTGATCGTTCGCACGACCGGAACCCGTGTGACCGTGCGTTCGCCTGAAAACGCATCGACCAGCGCAACGCCATGATTCTTGATGTGGACGTAGTGATTTCCGCGGGCCAGTAGCGTGACATCGTGTCCCGCCTGATGCATGCGACAAGCGTAAAGGCTGCCGAGTGGACCTGCTCCAATAATCAAGGTCTTCATTTCAAGCTCCGTCTGAATTCTTGTCCCGGTGCGGGACGGGATGATGTTGAATCCACACACTGTGGTTCACGAGGCCGCTGTCTTTCAGCGCCTGCTGCAGGCGCAGGGCAACACTGCTGCCTTCTCCCGGGCTGGGAATCGTGTCGTGCAGCAGTTTTACTGCAAAATCGGTATCCACGCCGGCACGCCTGTACACGTACATGACCATCCCTTCCCTGCCGTGGTTGATTTCCTCTGCCGTGCGCTCAAGATCAGCCAGCAACTGTTCGTGTCTGCCCGCGTGCGCCCGAATTTCTATGATTTCCATGGTTTTCATGATATTCCGTCTTGATGTTCCAAAGCACAATCGTCTCAAATAGGTCTAAAAGCGTGCCAGTATTTCATATATTTGTTTTTACAGACTTTACACGCTCTCGACTGCATTCATATTATCATATATGGCGATTGCTATTGCCATATACGGCACAACTCCCTATTATTGCCATATACGATAATTTATTTATCAGCCGGTGATTCCTGACATGGACAAGAATGCATTCTTTCGTGAGATCACGCTGCGGATATGCAGTCATCTGAACATCGAGGAGGGATTGCATTCCTGCATACAGTTCCTTTCAGAGCATATGCCGGCCGACCGCCTCTATCTTCAACGCTACGAGCCGGACCTGGGCGCAATGCGACTCGTCGTCCGGGCGGACGCCGACGGTGGTGAACTCATGGACCAGCTCGTACCCCTCAATCAGCAGGCGCTGAATTCACTGAAGGGTCTCGGTCAGGAATGGAGAGCAGGGCAGCTGCCGGCTGTTATTGTGGTCAATCGCTCGGCGGAAGAGCCGGTGACACGGCGCATGCTCGACGCATTGCATCTGCCGCCGAGTTCGGCGATGAGTCTGCCGCTCAATCTCGAAGGCAAGATCATCGGCACTCTGGCGTTGCTGGCGGAGGGAGACGATCGCTTTGAACCGCGACATGCTGAACTGTATGCGCTTCTCAAGGAGCCTTTCTTTATTGCCATGTCGAATACGCTCAAGCATCGAGAGATACTCGAACTCAAGGATCTGCTGGCCGACGACAACCGCTATCTGCACCGCGAACTCAGGCGTCTGACCGGTGATGAGATTGTCGGAGGACATTTCGGCCTCCGAAACGTGATGCAGAGCGTGCAGCAGGTGGCGGCCCTTGACAGTCCCGTCCTGTTGCAGGGCGAGACCGGCGTTGGAAAGGATGTCATCGCGAATGCCATCCACGCATCGTCTCCCCGCAGCGGTGGTCCGTTCATCAGTGTCAACTGCGGTGCCATTCCCGACACCCTCGTAGACAGCGAGTTGTTCGGTCACGAGAAGGGAGCGTTTACCGGGGCGATCACGCAGAAGCGCGGACGTTTCGAACGCGCGGAAGGCGGGACAATTTTCCTCGATGAAATCGGGGAGCTGCCGCTCGCGGCACAGTCGCGGCTGCTGCGTGTGCTCCAATCCAAGGAAATCGAGCGCGTCGGTGGAAGTAATACACTGACACTGGACATCCGCATCATCGCCGCCACGAACCGGGACCTCGAGCAGATGGTACGGAACAAGGAATTCCGTGAGGATCTCTGGTATCGGCTGAACGTCTTTCCGATCAGCATTCCTCCCTTGCGAGAGCGCACGGAAGACCTCGCCGAACTGCTGCAGCATTTCATTCATCGCAAAGTGAAGGAACTCAAGCTGTCCGCGATCCCACCCCTCGCAACAGCAGCAATGGAGAGGTTGCAGGCCTACTCCTGGCCCGGCAATGTACGCGAACTTCAAAATGTTGTTGAACGCGAACTGATCCTCCATCCACACGGCCCGTTGACATTTGATGGAATAGTACGGGAGAGCCCGTCGCGTACCACGTCCCTTACCCCACCCGTCACCCCGGCGAGTGACAATCTCAACCACATGATCACCCTCCACATCGAAGCCGTACTAGAGAAGACGCAGGGGAAGATCCATGGTCCGGAAGGCGCGGCCGAGCTGCTTGGCATCAACGCCAGTACGCTTCGGAACCGCATGAATGCCCTGGGAATTCAGTACCTCAAGCGAAGGCGCACACCTGAATAACAAAAGTCCCGCCGCGGCGGGACCTTCATCGTCATTCAATTTTCAGATAGGATCACAACTGAGCAGGGAGCTCACCGCAGCTGCAGCATGCGAGAAACGGTTTCTCGTCCGTCGCCCATGCGGTAGAGATAGGTTCCGGCGGCGAGGCGCTCGGGCGTGAAGGTGAATTGATGGCTGCCGGGTCGGACCTCCCGATCCAGAAGCGTGCGCACACGGCGGCCGAGCAGGTCATAGAGTTCGAGCCGTACCCTGCGCGGCGTCGTGCCCTGCAATTCGTATGGAATTACAGTCGTCATACCGGCGGAAACGGGATTGGGAGCGTTTGGACCGAGCTGCAGAGCCGGGGAATGCAGCACAGGGGTGTGATCGCCGGCCGAGGCAACGATCAGCGTCTTTTCCTGAAGTTGGGATTCGACTTCCTCCCCGCATACTTCCACGCTTACCGCAATGGTATGCGATGCAACATCCGGATCGGGACTGTCGAACAGCACCGTATGCTCGTCGAAACCGCGGCCGAGGAAGTTCGCGATCTGGGTGAAAATGATCTGCAGTTCGCCGGGTGTGGGTGTCTGGAAGTACTGTCCCCCGGTCAGCAGTGCAATCAGCTCCAGTTCCGAACTACTGATGTTGTAGCCCAGCCCGACTGTAAACACGCGGATATTGTGCTGCTGTGCAAGTGCGATAATCTGGGCAGGAGTCTTCGCACTCGAATTATCGTAGCCGTCGCTGAGCACGAGTACCGCTTTCTTCGCATTCACGCCCCTGGCGACAACTTCCTCGATGCCCCTGTATGTCGCATCCCACACCGCCGTGCCGCCACCGGCAGGAAGCGACTGTACCGCGGCATCAAGCAGCGCTTTAATGGTTGTCATCTGCTGCTGCACGTTGATGAGTGTATTGAAAAAGATGACGGTCGCTTCGTCGATGCTTCCATCCATGTACTGCACGAAGGCGGATCCGGCGGACTTGGCCCCGGCGTTTCCTGAGCCGGACATGCTTCCGCTGGCATCCATGACAATTGCAGCGGAAAACTGCTTCCGCGCAACAGCCGAGGGATTCTCCGAGATGGTGATCTCTTCAACGGGCTCGCCGTTATCGGTGATGGTCATCTGATCCGGGCTGAGCGTGTACTGTATCTGGCCATCACAGAGAATATGGAGGGTGATCGCGACCTGCGTTTCCCCCTGCACGGCATGCATGGTGGTGAGCCGCGCCTGGGTCTGCGCGAAAAGCGATCCGGTCACAAGGGAAAGAACGATGATGAGCAATGCGCGAATTTTCATGATAGCCTCCGGAAACTGCTGGATGGGACTACAGGACAACATATTGAGAGAGGGAAAGTTACACAAACGGGAATGAAATCTCTTTCACCCATGGGCCCATTCCTTTCACATACTGCCCAAATGATTGATTTTCAGCGATATTGGTCCTATATAGA
>PKTF01000264.1 GCA_002869275.1 Ignavibacteria bacterium
AGGTACGCGTTGCGATGGCGCTCATCGTCCGAATCGGTGGTTTGAAGAATCTCTTCGAGTGCGCTGCGGTGCTCTCTGGATAATTCCATAGCAGGTGCGGATCCAATGTCTGTTGACGTGAATTCGAGTATAATATCACATGTATAAAGAAATACCCGCCGGAATGCAACCGCGAATTGAGGAGTGGTCACGTTTGTATCGCGGCACCGTTGTTCCCTACTTTAATCGCATGCGATTACGCACTCACATTTCGACAACGACCAAGGAGACCTCGCGTGAGAACACTCATGTATGTCTTTCTCCTGCTGCTCTGCGGCGGAGGTGCCCTCATGGCTGACAGCGGCGACAAGGGGGTATTTCCCTACCCGTATTCAGTATCAACGCTCGACAACGGCCTGACCATCATCACCATCCCGACCTCGAGCGGAGGATTGATGTCGTACTACAGCATCGTCCGCACCGGAGCGCGCGATGAGTACGAAAAAGGGAAAACGGGTTTCGCGCATTTTTTCGAACACATGATGTTTCGCGGTACGAAGAACTATCCCGCCAGCATGTACGACCGGATGGTGACGGAGATGGGGGCCGATGCCAACGCCTACACCACGGACGACTACACCGCATACCACATGAGTTTTGCCGCGGAGGATCTCGAAACGGTGGTCATGCTGGAAAGCGACCGATTTCAATACCTCGCTTACGAAGAAGCAGCGTTCCAGACGGAAGCCGGCGCGGTGTACGGTGAATATCGAAAGAACCGCAGCAATCCCTGGTCGGTGCTGTTCGAAGATCTCATGAAAACGGCGTTCACCCGCCATACCTATGGTCACACCACGATCGGATTCGAGGCGGACATCAAGGCGATGCCCGGACTCTACGAATACAGCAAGGAGTTTTTCTCACGCTATTACAGACCTGAAAATGTGGTGCTAGTCCTGACCGGAGATTTCGACAGCGAAAAGGCGCTGTCGCTGATCGAATCCCATTACGGCTCCTGGAAACCCGGGTATCAGCCGCCTGCCATAGAAGCAGAACCCGAGCAGACGGCGGAACGCAGCGTGCAGGTGGACTATGACGGAAAAACGCTGCCCCTCCTCGTCGTCGCCTACAAGGCGCCGGCACTCGATGCATCGAACCGGACGATGGTCGCCGGGTCCATGCTCGATGATCTCATGTTCGGTGAAACAAGTGCGATCTATAAAAAGCTCGTGCTGCAGCAGCAGAAGGTCCAGTTTATTTCCGCTGGCTTCGGGTTCAACCGCGATCCGCAATTGTGGAGCGTGTACGCCATGGTGAAGGATGCCGCGGATATTGCCTACGTGCGCGAGGAGATCGATCGGACCGTTGCGCAGTACAGGAGCACTCCCGTCGAGGAGAAGCACCTTACGGCCCTGAAGAAACGTCTCAAGTACAGCTTCCTGATGAATCTCGATACACCGGACAAAGTGGCGGGCGGCCTCGCACGCTACGTTGCCATCACCGGCGG
This sequence comes from Ignavibacteria bacterium, assembly GCA_002869275.1. Classification (GTDB taxonomy): domain Bacteria; phylum Bacteroidota; class Ignavibacteria; order SZUA-365; family SZUA-365; genus BM516. Next base: position 1,487 of record PKTF01000264.1, read on the forward strand.
GATCGAGGTCGTCGATGCGCTGTATGCCATGTATGAACAAGTGACACCGTCAGACATCATGGCGGCGGTCGAACAATATCTCAATCCGGAGCGACGCACCATCGTTACACTGCAAGGGAGGAAATAATCATGCGTACGTTTCGCTATACCTGTATCACGGCAACTTTACTGGGCATGATTATGGCAGCCTGCAGCAGTCCCTCTGCAAACGACGCGGTTCTTCTTCCTGTAAAGGACGATCCCACCATTTCCTTCAGCCTCTGGTTCAAGGTCGGTTCGCAATGCGATCCGGAGGGCAAGGAAGGCCTCGCGGCAATGACGGCGGCGATGCTTACACGGGGAGGAACAGTCGGTAAAAGCTACGAAGACATTCTCGATGCGCTGTATCCGCTTTACGCGGAATACGGCAGCTCCTGTGACAAGGAGATGACCGTCATCAGCGGACGGGTACACCGCGACAACCTCGAGGTGTATTATCCGCTGCTGACCGACGCGCTGCTGCACCCGGGTTTTCGTGAGGAGGATTTCAGCCGCATCAAATCCGAGTCGCTGAACATGCTCGAAAAGACACTGCGGTACTCCAGCGATGAGGAACTGGGCAAGGCCGTGTTTTACAACGCGGTCTACGACGGCACGAACTACGGGCATCTCAACCTCGGAACGGTCAGCAGTCTGAACAGCATCACGCTTGACGACATTCGCGCGTTTTACGAGAAGTGGTACACGCGGGGGAATATCGTCATCGGTATCGCCGGCGGCTATGACTCGGAATTACCCGCGCGTTTGCGGAAGGATCTCGAGGCCCTTCCCGAGGGCGCGCCGGTCCTTCCTGAAGCCCCGCAGCCCGGGGACATCAGCGGTCTCAGGTTCACCATGGTCGAAAAGGAATGCAACGCTACGGCGATCAGTTTCGGTTTCCCTATCGATGTTCTCAGAGGCGATGACGACTTCTGGGCTTTGGCGCTGTTCAACTCCTGGTTTGGTGAACACCGCAATTCGTCATCACACCTGTACCAGGTGATACGCGAGGCGCGTGGAATGAACTACGGCGACTATTCCTACATCGAGATCTTCCCGAATGGCGGACGCCGGTCGATGCCCGCGCCCAACAACGCGCGGCGGCAGCAGCTGTTCGAGGTCTGGCTGCGGCCCGTGCAGCACGAGTACCGACATTTCGCACTCCGTGCCGCGGTACGGGAACTGCAGATGGTCATCGAAAACGGAATGACTCAGGAACAGTTCGAACTCACGCAGCAATTCCTGAATAAATACGCATTGCATTATGCGACAACCACCTCTGAACGCCTGGGCTACGCGATCGATGCAGCATTCTACGGTCTTGACGGCGATTATACCGAACTCTTTCGCTCGAAGATCGAGGCACTGACCCTGCAACAGGTGAATGATGCAATTCACAGGCATCTGCAGCATGAGAATATGCAGGTCGGCATTGTCACCATGGATGCACAGTCCTTTGCCGACGACTTGCTGCGCGATGCCCCAAGTCCCGTCACCTACAGTACGCCCAAACCCGACGAGGTCCTTGAAGAGGACAAGGCGATCGCCGCCTATCCGCTCAAGGTCGAGGATGGCAATATTCGAATTGTGCCCGTGGATAAGATATTCAACTGATGATGCACAGGGCGGTCATTCGACCGCCTTTTTTTATATTGCCCCTATCATCAGATCAGCAACCGAGGCCCTCATGACAGCATCGGGAATGAGTTCGACGGACATCCGGCGCATCGCATCGGCCGACATGCTGGAGCTGCCCGAGCATGCCGTGGTGATTGCAGATAGAAGCCTGCCGCAAACGATTCTCTCGCGCGTTCCCGACGCCATTCTCGTTGAGGCAGGGGAACGGTTGAAATCCCTCGATGTCATCGAGGGACTTGCCCTCGAGGTCCTCCAGCGTCGCAGCAGTCGGCCCATGACACTCGTCGCCCTCGGAGGCGGCAGCATCGGCGACGCCGTCGGCTTTCTCGCGAGCATTCTGTGGCGTGGAGTGGGATTGTGGCATGTGCCGACGACACTGCTCGCCATGGTGGATTCCGCCCATGGCGGAAAAACGGCGGTCAACCTTGGGCCGGCCAAGAATCAGCTCGGATCGTTCTATCCCGCGGAAAAAGTCATCATCGTCGACGAGTTCCTGAGGCCGCTGCCACTCGCACTACGCCGCGAAGGCATCGTCGAACTGCTGAAAGCTCTGTGGCTTGGCGACGCAGAAAGCACTCGCGCGCTCGGTACGCGGAGTATCGAGGAGCTGACCTATGCGCCCTATGCAGAGATCGCGACGCAGTTGGGAAACATGATCGATGCGGCTGTCGCGATCAAACAACGTATTGTGGCAGCAGATCCAAAGGAAGAACGTGGGATACGGACCACACTGAATCTGGGACACACTCTCGGACATGCGCTCGAACTCACGATGGGACTATCGCACGGGAGCGCGGTTGCCTGGGGCATGTTGACTTCGCTGCATTTTGCCGCCCGCGAGGGCATGCCGGAGTCCGATATACGACGGTGCCGCGAAACATTGTTTCCACTGTTGCAGCCGCTGTCGGTCCTTCCCGGACGTGAGGTGCTGCTCGGCGCGATGCAGAGGGATAAGAAACGCCACGACGGTCAGCTGCGCTCAGTGATTCTGCATGCGCTCGGAGAAGCCGTCGTGCATACCGAGATTTCTGCTGAATCGTGGATCGATGTATTCCATGCTGAATGGCAGAACTTCCAGAACGCTCGGGTCCGTGTTCGATCGGCCACTCCGCGGGCCGTATCACTGACACTCGAGGCGAGTAAATCAGAGCTGAACCGGGCTCTCATCATCGCGGCCCAGCGCATCGGCCGCACGACCATCGGCGGCAGGAGCAGCGCTGATGATGTCACATGCATGCTGCGGGCACTGCGACAGCTCGGCTACCCCATTGAAGAAACCTCACGCGGATACCTCGTCGACAACCTCGAGCGCGACGTTCGCACGAGCCCTTCGGACGAAGGTGTGACGCTGCACGTCTGCGAAGGAGGGACGACGCTGCGTTTCCTTCTCGCACTCTGTGCGGCACGTGCGACGCGGCATAAAATTTTTGTTGCCCCGGCGTTGATGCGGCGTCCGCACGATCCGCTCCTGCGTTCCCTGCGCAGCGGAGGCGCTTCCATCGAGGAATTTGACGATCCTTCAGGACAGGGATTCATCGTGCGCGGCTGGCGCCAGATGCCGGATGCGATGTCGATTGATCCGCGTGAGTCCTCGCAGTATGCCTCCGCGATTGCGCTGCTGGCCGTGGGGGCCGATCAGCCCTTCACGCTGCGTCTGCTGGGTGAACCCGTCAGCGAGACCTATCTCGAGATGACACTCGCAATGCTGGAGGATGCTGGAGTTGAAACCATCCGCCATGGTGATCTTATCGCGTTGAACCAGTCAGAGCGGCTGCGGGACAAGCTGACGATGGAAATCGAAGTCGATGCCAGCTCACGCGCGGTCTGGAGTGTCGCTCGTTTTCTTGGTCATCCGGTCGTACCTGGACGGAAGGTCCGGATTCCCCGGCAGCCTGATTCCGCTGTGGACAAGTATCTCGCCACACTGCGTGAAGCCGAGCGCGGAGAAGTGTCGATGGATCTCGGCGATGTACCTGACCTGCTTCCGGTCCTTGCAGTCGCGGCAGCGATGCAGCGGAATACCGTGACCTTCACCGGTATCGCGCATCTGCGGAACAAGGAGTCGAACCGCCTCGACGAATACGCCGAGACGCTGCGCTCTGTCGGACTGTCAGTGGACGTGTTGAGCGACGGAATGCGGGTTTTCCCCCTGACGGCACTGCAGCCGGATCAGTATTTCCGCACACACGGCGATCATCGTCTCGTCATGGCCGGCGCGCTCCTCTCGTTCGCCGCGAACACCCCGCTCCTTCTTGACCATCCGTGGTCGGTCGGCAAATCCTACCCGGCATTCTGGGAGGATGTCCGCACGGCAGGTTGGTCGGTGGAGCAGGTCTCTCGGGTTTAGTGGGAACGTTCCATGCGAATTCTCCTTCTGACAGATCGCTTCCCGGCAGGTACGGAAAACAGTCCGTCCACATGGATGCATCGACATGTGCAAGCGTTGTCGAGTTTCGCTGAAGTTGACGTTGTCAATTTTGTACGCATGATGACGCGTCTCAAAGCGATGCTCATTCGTGATCATTCCGGGCATCGTTTCTCACAGAGAAACGTGGCACAGAAAACAGAAGAAGTTTTCGGTGTGCCGGTCAGGCATCTTCGTGTGTTTTCGATTCCTGATTCCTTGTCCTGGCAGGTGAATCCCTGGCTCATGTATCTTCGGCACCGCTCGGTACTGCGGTCGATGATGCGTGATCGGAATTACGACCTCATCCTTGTGCATTTCGTTCATCCGTCGGCTCTGTCTGCACTTCGTCTTGGTGCCTTGTACAACGTTCCGGTAGTCATTGCGGAGAACGAGACGCTTGAGGTGTATTTGTCGGAAGGGAGCTCCCGCGGAGTGCGTTGGATGTTGTCGCGGTTGAGAACATCGGAAGCGATTATCACTCAGTGCGAAGCGCATGCCGCTTCGGTTCGCGGCCATATTGAACATCCACGCATTCTCATCCTGCCGCTGGCTTTCGACCCGCAGCCGCAGCAGCTACCCCTGCTTCCCTCCGAGACCCCCTCACCTCTCCGATGTGTGTTCCTCGGCAGACTCGACGATGAGAACAAAGGGGTGGCGGCGGCAATTGAGGGGGTGATGCGCGTGCGGCGCGAGACGGGCATCGATGTGACTCTGACCGTTATCGGTGATGGCGTCTTACGTGGGGAACTAGAACGCCTTGCTGCCAAGCAGCCGTATCCGGACGCTGTGACTTTCTTGGGCTGGATCGCCAGAGACTCCCTGTCCACACGTCTGCGAGACCATCATGTATTCCTTTTTCCATCAGCGGCAGAATCCTTCGGTCTGGTCTATCTCGAAGCGGCAGAAGCTGCGCTTCCGATGATTGTCAATCGCAATGCTGGCGTCGTGCGTGAGTTGTTGCGATTGAGCGAGGGAATCCAACCCATTTTGGAAAGCACTACCGGTCAGATCGCTGAGGCCCTCATACACGTTCATGACGCGTACCCGCGATTCAGGGGCGCGGCAATCGAGGCGCGGGAGGAGATTCTCGAGGCGTTTTCCTGGGAAAAGCATGCAGAACAATACCGGCAAGCGCTCACAGATCTCTTGAAAGAAAAGCGCCCCCTGTGACGGCAGGGGGCGCTGAAGGTTCAGGCTGGTCTTTCGATCAGTCAGTCAGCTCGGTGTACAGGGGGAACTTCGAGCAGTAGTCCTTTACACGGCTGCGTACGTCCTCGTACACGGCTTCGTTGCCGATGTTGTCGAT
>PKTF01000082.1 GCA_002869275.1 Ignavibacteria bacterium
GGACACCACAGTGTGACATCCTTCATTTTCAGTCCATTCTCATAGACCTCGAAATGCTGGGGTTGAGTATCATTACGGAAAGCTCCATCGCACGTGACCTTGTATGCCAGACGTATCGTCGGGTACATGACCTCGATACGCTTGAACTGCAGGTTCGGCTGAGCATTCAGGGGCTGGAGGAAGGCACTGGCGAGGAGAACAGCAAACAGGTAACGTACCACCATACAAACTCGTGGCTGTGTTGCATTCATGTTTCCGGAGCATGCCTTTCGAAGTATAGGCATTTTTTTCCTGCTAGTAAACAGGAGAGCACTGGTTCTGGCAACTTTTTGTGAGAAAAAAAGTTAACAGCGATATCTCAGGAAATACTTCAAAAGCATTCATCTAAACAAGAGACAAATGAATGCCCATAAATGTTACAGAAATTCTGCAGTCAGATAGAGGAATATCAGTAGAAAGCGGCTGCAAGGGAATATGGTTCTCGGCTGTGACCGGTATTCTCAAGACACACAGTGCCCCCCGTGCGTTCCCTGAACCGGACGACGAATCGTAGGCATACAGATTTCCGGACCATGCAGCAGAACTGCATGGCCAGATACGTTTCTCAGAAGAGGCTGTTTATTCCTCGTTGTCGCTCTCTTCCTTGAATTCGAGGGAGACGGAATTAATGCAATAGCGAAGTCCGGTAGGACGCGGACCGTCTTCAAAAACGTGGCCGAGATGTCCGCCGCAGTTGGCACACATCACTTCTACACGCACCATACCGTGGCTCTCGTCGCGCTGTGTCACCACCGTCTCTTCTTCCGCCGGAGCGTAGAAGCTGGGCCATCCGGAACCGGAATGATATTTTTCCGTCGAGGTGAACAACGTGTGTCCACATCCCGCGCAGCGGTACACGCCGTCTTTATCGAACTTATAATACTTCCCTGTGTAGGCAACTTCCGTTCCCTTCTCCCTGAGAACGCGGAATTCCTCCGGACTCAGTTCGTTTTTCCACTCGTCGTTGTTTTTATCGATAGCGAATGACATGGATTCTCCACTGGCTGATTTCACGGTCGAAACGGAACTGCCGTCCTTGGCGAGCATGAGTTCATCTCCGCAGTTCTCCTCCTGGATCTGCGCCTGTTCCTGCTTTTGCTCCTGCGCCTGACAGCTCGTGCCGGCGATCAGCAGTCCGATCATTACTATATGAATGTGTTTCATGCGCTTTTCTCTCAATTGATCTTTGTACAGGATAAAACACGGAATCTTTATCGGAAATTCAATGCAAAAATCAGAATCCGTATATTAAACAAAGCTTTCATCGTATCAGCACGGAACCATGAAAAACACATACGACGTCATTGTCATTGGCAGCGGACCAGGTGGCGAAGGGGCATCGATCAAGATGGCCAAGGCCGGAAAATCAGTGGCATTGGTCGAACGCCATTTCGAAGTCGGCGGCGGCTGCACCCACTGGGGCACCATTCCGAGCAAGACCCTCATTCATGTCATTCAGCAGTTCGCCGACCTGCGCCGCAACACGCTGTTCGACCGCGTGACACGCACACTGAAACTCACGTATGCCGAGTTGATGGAATCCGTCGAGGATGTTGTCGACAAGCAGGTGCGTGACCGGCAGGGATTCTACGACCGGAACGACGTCGATGTCATTCAGGGAACCGCACGTTTCGTTGATGCGAATACCATATCCGTGCTCGAGGAAGACGGCACCGAGCGAAATTATACTGCAGATGCGTTCGTGATCGCGACGGGATCGCATCCCTACCATCCCGAAGACGTGGATTTCAATAATCCCTTTGTGGTGGACAGCGACACAATTCTGCAGATGAAGGAAATTCCCGACACCATCACGATTTACGGCGCAGGGGTAATCGGTAGCGAATACGCATCGGCATTTCGCGGACTCGCTGTCAAGGTCAACCTTGTCAACACGCGCGCGCGGATGCTGGAATTTCTTGACGACGAAATCAGCGATGCGCTCAGTTATCACATGCGTGACGAGGAAGGCGTGCTCATTCGCCAGAATGAGGAATATGAGCGCGTCGAAGTGCTGGAGGACGGAGTAATCCTGCATCTGAAGACCGGGAAGAAAATCAAATCCGATATACTGCTCTGGGCCAACGGCCGCACGGGCAATTCCTCGAATATGGGGCTCGAGGACCTCGGGATAGAAATCGACCATCGAGGCAATATCCGGACCAACGAGCATTATCAGACAGCATTGCCGCACATCTATGCCGTGGGTGACATCGTGGGCTTCCCGAGCCTGTCAAGCGCTGCCTATGACCAGGGGCGGTACGTGGGCACCCACATCGCCGAGGGCACCTGCGAAACGCATCTCGTACAGGATTTCCCGACCGGGATTTACACCACACCTGAAATCTCGAGTGTGGGGAAAACCGAACGCGAACTGACCGAAGCGAAAGTGCCGTATGAAGTCGGCCGTTCATTCTTCCGTAACCTGGCACGCGGACAGATCACCGGAAAGACCGCCGGAATGCTGAAGCTTCTTTTCCACCGTGAAACCCTGGAAGTGCTCGGAATACACTGTTTCGGCCAGAATGCTTCGGAAATTCTGCATATCGGACAGGCTGTCATGTACCAACCCGGCGAGCTGAACACGATCAAGTACTTCATCAACACGACGTTCAACTACCCCACAATGGCGGAAGCCTACCGGGTAGCTGCGCTCAACGGGTATAACCGCCTGTTTTAGGCTTGCATAAGTCAGGGAATTCAGCTGTATTGGGAGATGGGACGAAGGATTTCGCCAAGGAGATCACGATGCACGACGACAAGGACTACGACGCACACGGCGGCGCGGAATCTGGTGATGAAGGGACGGCACGCGGCAGCGAAGGACGGCTGGAAGTGCGTCCCGGAGTAACCTCGCCTGGAAGCACCGCGCCATCTTTTCAACGCAAATCGCGACGCGACATGAGCATCGACGAACATGTCGAGGGCATTCTTGCCGGAGATCGTGTCGTCCTGGGGAAAACCATTACCCTCATCGAGAGCCTCAAGCCGGAACATAATCGCAAGGCGCTCGAGGTGATGGAGCGTATTCTCCCGCATACCGGAAACTCGATCCGCGTTGGCATCACAGGTGTACCAGGTGTGGGAAAAAGCAGTTTCATTGAAGCGCTGGGATCTTCATTAACCTCGCGGGGACACCATATCGCCGTATTAGCCATTGATCCGAGCAGTCAGCGTTCGAGCGGCAGCATCATGGGCGATAAAACCCGCATGGAAAAACTTTCAGTTGATCCGGCGGCCTTCATCCGGCCGTCCCCTTCCGCCGGTTCGCTCGGCGGCGTCGCCCGCAAAACACGAGAAGCGATGCTGGTCTGTGAGGCCGCGGGCTTTGATGTGATTTTTGTGGAAACCGTGGGTGTGGGACAGTCCGAGACCATGGTACACTCCATGGTGGATTTCTTTCTTCTGCTCATGCTTGCGGGTGCCGGAGATGCGCTTCAGGGCATCAAACGCGGCATCATGGAACTGGCAGACGCCGTGGCGATCAACAAAGCAGACGGTGACAATGTGGATAATGCCGCACGCGCGCGCGCGGAATATGAAATGGCACTGCATCTGATGCATTATCCAATCCCCGACTGGTCGCCGCCCGTACTCACCTGTTCGGCGTACAGACGAACGGGCATCGACGAAATCTGGCAAAAAGTACAGGATTTTAGAGCTGTTATGACCGATAACGGCTGGCTGCAGAAAAAGCGGCGAGAACAGGCTCTCGCCTGGATGCGCGACAGCATCAGCCAGTCTCTGCAGGATCGATTCCGCACGCACGATGCGGTGGCGGAGCTGCTCCCCGTGCTCGAGAGAGCAGTTTCCAGTGGTGAACTGCCGCCCCTGCTGGCTGCTCAGCGTCTGCTCGAGGCCTTTTTCGAAGAAGAAATATCAACTCTCTGATACAATTTTCCAGGAGTGAACATGAAATACGCTTTCTCATCGTTGGTCTTGAGCTGCATTCTGCTTGCAGCGTGCTCCGCTCCCGAGGAAATTAAAACCGAACAACCTCCGATAGCGAAAAAGGATTCGATCATTACTCCCCCGCCTGCCGCGCGCGTGTACACGTACAACGAGCGCTATTTCATACCTGAAGCCTCGATTGACGATGCCACAAACGTCGACGATCCGCTTCAGGCCATCCGAGTTATTCAGCTGAAAAAAGGCGCGAACAAGGTCCTGGTAATCAGCAGTTTCGATAAGCTCGGCGAATCTTCGCTGGAAACCTGGTTCGGGATCGAAATGCCGTCGTTCGCTCCGGGTACCTACGAACTGTCCGAAGCGACACAGCTGGCTTTCTACCGATTCCATCTCGGCGAGAAGCGTAAACGTATTGATGGTGAACGCTATGGCGGAACGCTGACCATCGAGGAGTACAAGGATGGCTACATCAGCGGTCATATCGAGGCAAAGATCGCAGGCATCACAAAATCCTTCGAAGAGGAATCGCGGCCGGTGAAAGTGACTTTCACGGGGTCTTTCCGTATTCAGGAGGTCGCGCTGGAAAACACCCTGTTGAAAACCCGGTAAAAGAGTGGCAAAACAGAAAACCCGATACGTCTGTCAGTCCTGCGGCGCGACCGCTGCTCGCTGGGCGGGCAAATGCGACGCTTGCGGTGAGTGGAATACGCTCGTCGAGGAAGTCCTGCGCAAGGAAAGCACGGGACGAGGCGCGCGCGCGGCCACCGGGGATGCACGTGTGCACCCGATCACACAGGTGGATGCCAAACAGGATGAGCGCCTGCGGACCGGGCTCGGTGAACTCGACCGCGTCCTCGGAGGCGGTATCGTTCCGGGCTCGATGATCCTGCTCGGCGGGGATCCCGGTATCGGGAAATCCACTCTCATGATGCAGCTGGGACGAGGCAGCGCACGCATCCTTTACATCAGCGGAGAGGAATCGCTGCGACAGATCAAGCTGCGTGCCGAGCGCCTCGGCGTCAGAGGAGACGATTTTCTCGTACTCGCTGAAACCAATCTCGACGCCATTCTCCGCGCGGTGGACGAACAGCAGCCTCAGCTGGTCGTCGTCGATTCCATTCAGACAATCTACCGGCCCGAGCTGGAGAGTGCTCCCGGCAGTATCTCGCAGGTGCGCGAAAGCACCGCCGTGCTGCTGCGGCATGCGAAATCACATAATATTCCCATGGTCGTGGTCGGACATGTCACGAAGGACGGTGTGATCGCGGGTCCGCGTGTACTCGAGCACATGGTGGACACGGTTCTGCAGTTTGAGGGCGATCATCATAACACGTATCGCATCGTGCGGGGACTGAAAAATCGCTTCGGCAGCACGAATGAGATCGGCATTTTCGAAATGCGCGAGGAAGGGTTGCGCGAAGTCGCGAATCCCAGCGAGGTGTTTCTTTCGGATCGATCCCGTGGTATCTCCGGGTCCTGCGTGAGCAGCAGTCTCGAAGGCACGCGCGCGCTGCTGATCGAAGTGCAGGCGCTCGTAACACCCAGTAATTACGGGACGCCGCAGCGCACGGTGTCCGGAGTGGACGCACGCCGCGTTTCTCTCCTTCTCGCAGTGCTCGAGAAGCGCTATGGCATGCACATGGGGCAATATGATGTCTTTGTCAATATCGCTGGTGGTGTGCGCATAGACGAACCGGCCATTGACCTTGCGGTCTGCGCTGCAATCGTTTCCAGCGCGCGTGACCAGGCGATCGATCATGGCACTGCCGTGGTGGGTGAAGTGGGCCTGGGCGGGGAGGTGCGTTCCGTCGGACAGGTGGAAAAGCGCGTGGCCGAGGCGGAAAAACTGGGCTTCAAACGCATCGTGCTGCCACGTGGTGCGCTTGCAAATAAGAAGTCGCGAAGTATTGAGATTCTGGAGGTTGACCTTCTCGCGGAGGCGATGGAAAAAATTCTGGATTAGATGTTTTCCAGTTCAGGTACATGTTCTTTACCCCGCGACAGACCGATCGGCCACATCATGGCTGAGGAAAAAACCCAGGAAATGAAAAAACCCGGCAATTCAGCCGGGTTCTTTCGTGAATGCGGGTAATCCAGCTGTCAAAGCAGCTTCTTGAAAGTCTTGATGAGCATGTCTTCGCTCATGGCTCCTACGTGACTGTCGGTGATTGTTCCTTCACGGTCGATGATGAACGTTGTCGGAATCGATCGGATGTTACCGTAAGCGCGCGCAATTTTTGCATCTCCGAGTACGACAGGATAATTGATATCCCACTTCTTGAGGAAAGGACGAACGGCACTCCAGCCTTTTTGATCGAGGGAAACCCCAATGATCTCCACGCCTTTTTCTCTGTAGTTTTGATAGACCTTCTTGAAATCCGGAATTTCGGCGCGGCAGGGGGGACACCAGGTGGCCCAGAAATTGAGCACGACCACTTTGCCTTCGAGCGATGCGAGCGTTACGGTGTTACCGTCCTTGTCCTTGAGTGAGAATGCCGGAGCCTTTTCACCGACCTGCGCGGACAGCGTGAGTGTTGCCAGGAAAAATGTCAGTACAGCGAGCGTTGTTTTCATTGTGTATCTGTGCTGTGGTGGATATTGCGATTGAATCGATGTCAAAATACGAAGTGAAATTTCCTGAACAATACCATTTTCTGTCTTCGGGATCGGTATCTGCGTACGCCATGCCTCGTTGAGACGAAGAAAAGCTACAAAGGATACTTCACTGTCACTGTCTTTTAGATGACAGAAACACGGATTGGGATTCTTTCCGCGGGATGATGCATCTTA
>PKTF01000061.1 GCA_002869275.1 Ignavibacteria bacterium
CCGGTTATATGATATACCGAGGCAGCCATGACACTGATCCGCTGTTCACTGCTCTCCTCCTTCATATTTCTTCTTCCTGCCTTGCTGGCGGGACAGTCGGTCAGGATCGACAGCCTGAAGACGGCTCTCGGACACGCCCGAGCCGACAGCAATAAGGTGCACATCCTGAATGCGCTCAGTGGTACTGTGCTGCAATCGCAGCCCGATCGGGCTCTTCGCTACGGAAAAGAGGCGCGTGCCCTCGCTAACAGGCTGCGCTTTTACCGCGGTCTGACAGAAGCGTATTACGGTATCGCAGCAGCCTATAAGGCGGGAAACGATATTGAAGAGGCGCGAACGTTCTTTAATAAATGCATGAAATGCGCGGAGAATAATCATCAGGAGTACTGGATCGCGCGGGCACTGGAGGGACTCGGCAACACGGCGTCGCAGATGAATGACGGGCCAGCTGGCGTAGGGTATTTCGCTGAAAGTATCCGAAGGTTCGAAAGCATAAACGACTGGATGGCGGCCAGGAGAGCGATGAACGCACTGGGTCTGCTCGTCCAGGAGAATGAAGGCATGATCGAGCAGGTAAACTCGCCCGCCGACGTTGCCATGGCTCTCTCTGCTCTCGCTGATATCGAAAGTTCATCCGATCGCCACGGCCGGGCGATAGAGCTCTTGCGGAGAAGTCTTCACATTGATGAAACACGGCAGGACAGCGTTGCAATCCTTCACGATCTGCAAAGCCTTGCCGTCGCATTCCAGAAAATGGGACACCCCGATTCTACAACACGCTGCATGAAAAAAGCATTTGCAATGCTGGAACGGATGCAGGACAGTCTCAGGCTGGCGAATTACTGGAATGACCTGGGGGGTATCCATTTCGAGAGAGGTGATATTGCCGGTGCGGCGGAGCAGTTTCAGAAAAGTGTTTCAATATATCAGGCACTGCATAATCGAGATCTTATTTGCGATCCACTGTGCAATCTCAGCAACATGCTTCTGCTGCAGGGAAAGATTGAGCAATCCGCTCAGTGCAGCCATCGGCTGGTACAGATGACACGCGACTTGAACGACGCGAGCGGAACCATCAAGGGGTATTACCTGCTCGGACAGGCCATGGCCGCAGGCGGGCGATATGATTCAGCCGTCACCTACGAAAAGTATGCGCTACGGTATGCCGGGGCTAGCAAGGACAACTGGTTGCTCCCCTACGTGTACACCAGTCTCGGCGCGTATTACCATTTGCTCGGACACAAGGATTCAGCACTCGTCTATTATCAGCGCGGCATTCCCATCGCGAGGAAACACGGAGACAAGAACAACACCCTCAGGCTGTGCAACAATACCGGACGCCTGCATTTCGAGCGCGGCAACCTGGACGAGGCGATGGAGAACTTCATGGAGGCGCTCGTTCTGGCGGAAGAGACCGGAGACAAGTACCTCGTCGCAGCCGTACAATCCAACATCGGAATGATATTTTTCCGCCAGGGATACTTCGAGAAAGCGTTGGACTATCTTTACCGGAGCAGGCATCTCGGCAGCAAGGCGCACAGAATGAATGTGCTGACCAACATCGGGGCTATTCACCGTGCCCAAGGTCAGAACGACAGCGCGTTTGTATACTACAACGACGCACTCACACTGTCTGAGCGTATCAGAGATCGAGCCACACAGGCAAAAATCCTGACCAACCTGGGAGATCTCCATCTCATGGGACATCGGCTTGACAGTGCCGAGCACTGCTTCAACAGGGCTCTGGAAATGGCAACGGCGGTGAAAGATGAGGGAACAAGGGCCGCACTCTACCAGCACATGGGCCGCATTCAGAGAGAACGCGGTCAGTATGATTCGACCATAGCCCTTTACAGGCAGGCCCTGGACATCGCGACGGCACAGGAATTGCCGGAGCTCGTCAAAGCTATCGCATTTGATCTCGGTCAGGTGTACGCAGTAAAGCAGGACACCACAAACTCCTATGCATTCTTCAAGCTGTACCTGGCAACGAATGATTCGCTGAGCAACAAGGCGAACAGGAGAATTATCAACGAACTGAACACGAAGTACGAAGTGGCTGAAAGGGAGAAGGCCATTCTCGTTCTGGAGAACAGCAAGCAGATCAGCGATTTGGAAATCCAACGCCAGCAGGAACAGCTCCGCATCAGGAGCCTCGAGATGCTGCAACAGACACAGGCCATGCAACTCCTGGGTCGGGAAAAGGAAATTCAGCAGCTGGAACTCGACAAACGTACCACCGAACTGGAGAACGAGCGCATCGCAACAGAAAACGATAAATCGCACATCGCCCTGCTGACGAAGGATAACCAGCTGAAGTCCTCCATGCTTGAGAGGGGCAGCCTTGTCCGAAAGATGATGACCGGCGGACTGATCACATTTCTCCTCTTCCTGGGCGTTCTTTCCCACCGGTATCGCGAGCGAAAGCGCATGAATACCGCGCTGAGCAGTACGCTCGAAGAATTGCAGCGAACACAGAACCTGCTTATTCATGCGGAGAAAATGGCGGCACTCGGTCAGCTCTCGACAGGAATCGCCCACGAAATCAGGAATCCTCTTAATTTCATCACGAATTTCTCCACCTCGTCAATCGAGCTGTTCGAGGAGTACGAAGAAACCGAGAGCGTGGAAGAGAAAAGTGAACTGCATTCGATGATCGTGCAGAATCTGAAGAAAATCACCGAGCACGGTACACGGGCGGACTCCATCGTCGGTGGTATGATATTCCATTCCCAGACAGAAGCGGTTGAGAAGACGTCCGCCGATCTCCACCACATGCTGGATGAGGCGGTGGAGTCTGTTCAGAGCACGATGATGGAGAAAGATCCTGCATTCAGAATGGAGATCGACAAACAATTTGATCCTTCCATCTCCCTGCTGAACCTGTCACAAAAGGAATTCAGCCGCGCAATGCAGAACATCCTCGACAATGCCTGTCGCGCAATCCATGACAGGGCGGCGCAGGGAGACGCGACGTACTCCGGCACACTCCTCATACAGACGGAACGCATCGGTGACAATGTGCGCATCCTCATCCGCGACAACGGGACGGGTATTCCTGCTGCGCACCTGGAGAAGCTTTTCCAGCCGTTTTACACCACCCGGCCGCCGGGCGAAGGCACGGGCCTGGGACTGACACTGTGCTATGAAATTATCGTCAACGGACACGAGGGTAAGATCAGCATCGACTCGATGGAAGGAGAATACACCGCGTGTGAAGTTCTCATTCCAGCTCCAGAACGAGCGTCGACTCTACGGGTGTCTGTGTGATCAGACGCTGAAGGCGGGTTCGCACAATCCGACTGGTTCTGGCAGAAAGAACTACCCCAATCCCTTTAATCCGACCAAAACGGTTCAGTACACCCTGCAGAAACCTCAACGCGTCTCACTCATTGTGACTGACCTCTACGGCCGGGAAGTGGAGCGCCCGCTGGACAGCAAATTCAAAGAAGCAGGATCACATCAGATGCAGTTCGATGCTGCGGGATTACCTTCAGGAGTGTATTTCTACAGTTTGATCGCAGGTGGGCAGCGTCAAACGAGAAAGATGGTGGTGCTGCGGTAGTATTTTCCTAACGTAAAAGAACCATTTTTCGCGTAACGGTACCTCCATCCCAGCCGAGCCGATACATGTACATGCCAGACGGGTGTTGCGCACCGGTGAATCGGCATGAATGCGTCCCCGCCTGGTATTCGCCATCTGCAAGCACCGCGACCTCACGTCCGAGGAAATCGGATACTGTCAGACGCACAGCCCCACTGCGCGGAATGCTGAATTCGATGGTCGTCGAGGGGCTGAACGGATTGGGGTAGTTTTGCCTGAGGGAGACCTTTTCGGCCAGGGGCGGCTCATGAACGCTAGTCACATCGGAAGCTTTCGGAATCCAGATACACACCTTGCACTCTTGTGTTGGAAGCGGTGTGCCTGTTTCATCCTCAGCGGACACGAGAAACATGACGCACACGGTATCACTGGTCGTTCTCGGTTCGGCCTTCAATTTCCAGGTCACCTCAACCTCAGGCGCACCGGGATCGAGACGGGGAATTATAGATGGAATCTCGACAAACAGTCCAATTGCCGAGGCTATCAGTAAACCACACGCTTATGCCAACTGTAACAGGTGTCTCACGTGCAATAGCACGCACATTCCAGGAGACAGGTGGGGTAGTATCGCCCGGTTGAAGAGGCCATCCACCTGGTGGGATCCTTGTCACTGGCGAACCAGCACTGAGAAACAATCCGGGATCAAGTGAAATCTCTGCAGACATGATCCTGCCTGGAATACTTCCGATGTTCCAGATGCGTGCCTGCACGGTGCAAATGATCGGGGAGTACGGATTTGATGTGCTGTCGCAATCAAGAATGAGCTCACATTCGTACTGCGCGTCCTGTGCCGCCATCGGGCTCGATACGGATTGCCCTGCGGCATATCCCTGTACCTGCGGCGCAAAAAGGATACAAAGCGGCAGTAGCAGGAAACCAACGGACTTCATGATTTCATCTCTTTCATGACTCTAAGACGTGATGCTGGTTTAACACCTGATGCGGTGGATAGTTACAGGTAGGTAACGAGAGCAGCGCTCCTGTACATACAGTGGATCATCGGAAGTCGATCACCGCGTTTCTGAAGAAGTGCGCGTTGCTGAACGCGATGCCGGCGGTGAGACTGCTGTTTCCGTCCCTGTGCCAGTTGAGACCAAGCGATGCGCGGTAGCTCCAGTCATCGAAATCATTCTGCAGTGCCCAGCCATACGATGCCTCGACGGAGAAATGCTTGTGTTGATCTGCAACCAGCCGTTTCGTAATGTGTTTTATTCCAAGAATGACCGAGCCGTTCCGGCTGCCCTGTTTTTCCGACACGATCTGGAGGGTTCCATGCTGTATGATGCTCGCGTGTACGTCACGGTGGTTTTCCTGCTGACAGCAGCCACTCATTGGGGCTATGCTCAATCCGAATGGTACGTGCAGAATCCGCTTCCGCAGGGAAACACGCTCTACGACATGTGCTTCAGCGACAAACTGACAGGAACAGCGGTCGGTGAGAATGGAACAATTCTTCGCACCACGAACGGCGGAGTGAACTGGACGCTGCAGGAAAGCGGTACCACTGCGGGACTTCTCTCTGTTCATTTCTCCGACGCGCTCAACGGCACCGCGGGCGGCTTCGGCGGCACGCTTCTCCGCACCTCTGATGGCGGAGAGCACTGGATAGTGCAGCAGGACGGTTCGCAGGACTGGTACGAAGCGCTCGTGCAAACGGACGTAAACACCATCTTCGCTGTGGGCAACAGAGGCAGGTACATGTACACGAGCGACGGCGGTCTGACCTGGTCGAATCAAACGCTGGCCCATGTTGTTGGTTATCGCTTCGCCATCCTCAATGATATTGCCTTCTCGGATCCCGAGGCCATCACGGTGGCGGGTGAAGGGGGTGTGATCTTTCGTTCAGAAGACGGGGGTGCCACATGGATGAAGCATGAACTTGTAGAGCAGTACAGATTCAACGCGGTCAGCTGTTCAGATGCGGTGACCTGCACGGTGGTAGGCAGCCAGGCCGCAATCTTCCGTACCACGAACAGTGGAAAAAACTGGATGCAGCAATCGGGCAACACCGGCAAGGGATTCCATGACGTCTCGTTCACCGATACCCACAACGGTACGATCGTCGGACAGGATGGGACGATTCTCCGCACCACGAATGGCGGCGAGAACTGGATAACGCAATCCAGCGGCATAGTATACACGCTGTACTGCGTGGTGTTTCACGACTCCACGCACGGGATCGCAGCCGGCACAGACGGGATAATCCTGCACACAACCGATGCCGGAGAGCACTGGTCGGCGGTCCAGCAGAGCAGCAGGGCGGATCTTCACGCCGTGCACTTCAGCGATGACGTCGTGGCTACAGCCGCCGGGGCCGAAGGAACGATTCTCCGGACGACCAACGGCGGCAATACCTGGATGCAGCAGCATACCGGGACAGGAGCCACGTTCCATGGCATTCATTTTATCGATGCTGACCACGGCACGGCGGTCGGGGATGCAGGAACAATCCTCCGCACAACAAACGGTGGGAGCAGTTGGGCATCGCAGAAAAGTCCTACCCCATGTGCATTCTACGATGTGCATTTCACTGACAGGAATCATGGCGTTATCGTGGGTGACAGCGGCAGAATTCTGCAGACGACCGACGGAGGCGAACAATGGCGGTTCCGGGGCAACACACAGTGGTATCGTCTGCATGCTGTCGCGTTCGCCACATCGGACAACGGCATCGCCGTGGGAGAACACGGCAGCTTCTATCTCAGCAGCGATGGCGGAGCAAGCTGGTCACAACCGAATTACCGTCTTGCTCCTCTAAGGATATATGCGGTCTGCTATTCCAGTGACGACAATGTATACGCTGTTGCGTTCGAATCGACATTTCTGCAGAGTTCGGACGGCGGTCGAAACTGGACGGCTTCCCGCATCCCGGATCTCCCGCAACTCCCCGGATCCCTCAGAAGCGTCAATGGCCTGCACTTCACCAGCGGAGGCACAGGCGTTGTCGTCGGGAACGCCGGCGCCATCATCCGCACCACGAACGGAGGCGTGCACTGGCAGCACATGCCGGTTGGCCTGTCGAAAGATTTGCACGACGTGCATTTTTCCGACGCAAGGAATGGAATGGCTGTCGGCGTCGACGGGACCATCCTCCG
>PKTF01000062.1 GCA_002869275.1 Ignavibacteria bacterium
AGAAATACCAGGGGCACCGCGACGAGGTTCGCGAGGAGTCCGGACGGACTGACCTGCCCGAACTCCTGCGCGAGGAGTGGCAGTGTCAGGGCCTGCGCGCTGAGTGTGAGCGAAAGCAGCGCGGCCGCAGGCTGCAGCTTAGGCCGCCACATCCGCGGGAAGACGCGCAGCAGCGCAGTCTGCACGCGCTGCTGAAAGAGAAGGATGCCGAGTACCGCACCGAACGACAGCAGGAAACTCAGGCCGAACAGGGCGAGAGGATCGGCGAGCAGGATGCCCGTTCCGGCGGCGGCAAGTGCGTTGATCGGCTGGCTGTCCCGCTGCAGCAGGATGCCGACCAGAACGATCGTCGCCATGATCGATGCGCGCGTGACCGGAGGTGCGAACCCCGTAACGGCCGCGAAGAGCCAGAGCACCGTCAGCGCGGACAGCGCGCGTGCGGCGAACGGCAGGCGCTCGAGCGGCATGAACACCATCATGAGGATGATGCCCGCGTGCAGGCCCGACACGGCGAGGATATGCATGATGCCTGTGCGCCGAAAATCGTTCAGCACGGTGTCCTCTATCATGCCGCGGTCACCCAGCAGTAATCCGGTCAGGATGCCGGCGTGTTCGGACGCATATTGTGCGTTGATGCTCTCGCGCATTACGCGACGCAGGATCCCGGTCACCCGGCCGGGCAGCCCGGGATCTTCCTGCCCGACGATTTCAAGGTCCTCGCCCTTCGACACGCTGCACAGCAGCACGCTGCCCTCCGTCACCAGCCAGCGGCGCGCATCGAAGCCGCCGGGATTCCGCGGCGTGAGCGGCGTGCGCAAGCGGCCATGCAGCTTCACGACATCTCCGAGCCTGATCGGTATCAGCGTGTCGGCAGCATCCCAGGCGCTGCGGCGATAGGTCGCGAGTACCGTGCCGCGAACCGGAATGCTGTCAGGGCTCATCACGAAGCGGCAGTCCAGCCTGAAGCGTCGCCTGTCCGCATATTCGCGCGGATGCTCTGCGACAACTCCGATGAGATCGAGTTTCTCCTTTTTATCAGCAAAAACGAGGAGGTCGGCCGGACGTGATTCCAGCGCGACGGCTGTTCTGAGAATACCCGTGATAACGAGCAGGAGCAGGAGGGTGGTGTCGCGGAGAATCTGCAGCGTTCGCCTGCGCCGCGTCAGGAGATGCAGCACGAAGACTCCGGGCAGCAGGAGGATTGTCGGAAGCGCAATGTCTTCAGACCGCAGAGAAAGGTGCCATTGCAGCAGTATTCCCGCAATGATGAACAGCAGCATGCGCACGGCCGGAAGCAGTGCGATACGGCGCCAGGAATGACGCATCGGTTGTCTCCCTACAAGACGAAATTATTTTTCGAGGAGAAAGCTACGAATGGCGGGAACAATATGTTGTATCGAAATCACTGACCCGTGGTCGAAACCCGCGCGGTTACCGAACAGCAGGACGGGTACGGGATTGCGGGTGTGGGTCTTGATGCCGATTTCCTCGATGTTGCCATGGTCGCTGGTTACGAGCACCAGGGTGTTCTCGAGGTCAATGGAGTCGTAGAGTCCGCGCAGCAGCCCATCGACATTGAGCAGCGTGCGGGCGGCGAACTCCATATCCATCTCATGACCGGCCTTGTCGGTGAGGAAATACTCGTAGAGCGTGAAGTCATATTGCTCGGCGACGGAAGCCAGCGTCTTGCCTGCCAGGTACGGCGTCAGCACGGGAGCGTCGGGGTGACCGATTTGCGCCCAGCGTTCGGCGGTGATGTCGGTGGAGATTCCCTCACCGCGTTTGAGATGCGTGACGTCGCGGAACGGGACACCGCTGACGAGAGCGGCGTACATGCCGGCCACCATGCGGCGGCGCGGTCCCTGCAGGTAATCGAAAAAGCGCTGCGGAAAGGCGTTCGCGAGAGCGACAGAGAACGGAGGCTCTTCTTCCTGCAGCACTTCAAAGACGTTATGCTCCTCCACGACAGGCTTGAGGGTGGAGTAGAGATACGGACCGAAATGCTGCTTGATGATGCGCGGGCAGTTGACTCCGGTATACAGCGTGGCCTGTCCCGTGCCGCTTTGCGGCAATCCTTTCACCCCGAGATTGGCATCCGCCGCTATGCAGAGGGCGCTGTCGGATTCGACCTCGCGATTGCGCAGGGAGGGGAGACGTCCGCCGAGCAGGTCAAGCAGAAACGGCGGCTTCGTCGCGAAACAGGGATTACGCCGCGGATCCTTGACCCCGACACCCAGTCCGTCGACGAACACCAGCAGAACGCGTCTCCGTCGCTCAGGCATCGGTGTCTCCGTCGGAATATTCCGATTTGCTCTTCACCGTGACCGTGACCGGGCCGTCGTTGACCAGCTGCACCTGCATCATGGCGGCGAAGCGTCCGGTTGCCACGCGCTCCGCACCCAGAAGGCCGCGCAATTCGGTCACGAAAAGCTCATACAGGCGCCTGGCCGTCTCCGGATCGGCGGCATGTCCATAACTCGGTCGATTTCCCTTGCGCGTATCTGCGTGCAGCGTGAACTGCGAGACGACGAGTGCGGAACCTCCGACGTCGTCTACGGACAGATTCATTTTCCCTTCATCATCATTGAAGATACGCAGTCGGCTGAGGCGTGCGGCGAGGTAGAGCGCATCGTCCTCGGTGTCTCCACGGCGTACGCCGAGCAGCACGAGCACGCCCCGACCGATGGCCCCGGTGCTTTCTCCGTCAACAGTGACGCGCGCTTCCGAAACGCGCTGAATGAGTATTCGCATGGTTGTGACCTGTAGAAAGAAAAAAGACATGCACGAGCATGTCTGAATGGAAATGTAGCAAGAAGCGGCGGAACAATGCTAGGAAAACAGTTTGCGTTTGATGCTGTTCATTTCATCGACGATATAGAGCAGGTACGCATTGTCTTCGTCCGTTGCCATCGGATAGTAGTCTCGTTCGGTGACTTCGATATAGCCGAAAGGATTGCGTTTCACCCCGAACTCCAGGCAGCGATAGTTATCCAGCCGCTCGGCAAACTTGACGATCTTGCAGTCGATGCTGCTGAACCGGAGGCGCTCGATATACTGCGCGTCTTCCTGAGTACGCTGGATTCCGAGCAGATGAATGTTTTTCGTCAGCACTTCGACGATGTAGGAGATGTAGGAATTGAAGTTGTATTTCAGCACATCCGCCGTGATGATATCGCTGTCTTCGAGCACATCATGCAGAAGGGCGGCGCTGATCACGTCGCCGTTGTAATACTCCAGTTCCTGGATCACAATACGCGCGACGCGAGAGAGATGCCAGAAATACGGTGTGGAATCGTTGCGCCGCTGGGATTCGTGTACGCTCGATGCCATCTCGTATGCGCCGAGAACGGTCGTGAGATCCACCGGGTCGATGCGCTCCGCCACATCGCGGATCAGATCCTCGCGGCCGTAGGTCACCTGGTTATAGAGTGGGATGGGAGAGTTCATTACAGAATAGGGAAAAAAAACCGGGGCATCAGCGACGATGCCCCGGTCTTGAACAATCGATCAATAACGGTTTTTAATACGGGCGAAAATATCCTCGATGGTCATTTTTTCGCCTTGAATCTTGATCCGCCGCCATTCATCTGGGAAGGTCTCGGCACCGTCCCACGTACCCTGGCCGCCGGAGTTGGCGAACTTGTACAGCAGGTCACCTTCATCGAGTTCCACGACGAGCGTCCAGGCATTGTCGCCGAACGTCTTGTCGTTGTTCTCGCCGTTGTCCCACATGCGGACCGTGTTCGGTTCCATGTTGGCCAGTTCCTTACGGTTGCCGGCGATGAAGACCGATGTGATCGCTTCGCGGTCGACCAGGCGACAGATGAAGGTCACGCGCGTACGCTTCCGCGGCGCGGTCCACTCAGGATCGAAGTCCTTGGGATTGACGAAGGACGCCAGGGTGGTCGGCTTTGAGAGTCCGGCCGCCACATGGCTTTGCGCGAGCATGTTACGGTACGTGGTCTCGAAAGGCTTGGGATTGTGCTTGCGCAGGGACTCCTTGTTGAAGGTCTCCATCCAGTGGGGACTCGTGGCCCCGTAGTAGAAGTTGAAGGCCTGCGTGCTGAAGTTGTCGTAGTTTTCTTCCGTGGTAACGGCTGCTGCCGAACCGCCGATGGCCTTGCGCGTCTGACGCAGGTAGTCCCATGCCTTGTTCATCTCACGGCTTCCGATCCACGTATTGAACTTGCCGTTGAAACGCGAGCCCGACGCGAGTTCCTTGATGTTGTCGAAGTCCGCCGGTTTGTGCGCAGGGATGCCGCGCATGCGATTGCCGTGAATGTATTCGGACATCGTCACCGATACGACGGCGCGCGTCTTGAACAGCTTGTTGAGCTTACGGTAGATCCCGTTGATGATGCCCTTGCCGTCGATGTCGCGCTGATAATGCGCCCAGGCGTCGTCGCCGTCGATCACGACGGTCACGAGGGCATGCTTCTTCGTATTCTTCGGAGCCATCGCCAGGACGTTGCTGATGAAATCATCCGCGGAGTTTTCCGCATAATAATTTCTGTATACCCAGTTCACGCGGTTGGTGAGCAGTCCGTTGGAAAACGCACCGTACACCGTCTTGCCGTCGACGGTCACCGCATATGGCAGCGTGCTCGGCATGTTTTTCGGGGTGCTCTTCTGCAGCACGGCTTCATCGGAGGTGAACCACTGGAAGCCGTTGTCCTTGAGAATGGGGAGCACTGCCGGAGAAATAGCGCCGTAGGGCGGCACGTAGCCGACCGGCGTGCTGTTGAAATATTTCTTGTACGCCGCGAGCGCCATCTTCAGCTGCGCGTCGGCATCCTGCGGATGTGCATATGTCGCGGGCAGGTTGAGGTTCGGATCAGCGTCCTTTGCCACATCGGAATTGATCAGGAGCGGCAGAACCGCATCGGAAAACGATGACGCGGCCAGTTCGAGCTGACCGATCATTGCGCGGGCGTTGAACTTGGCCTTGTCGAAGGCCGGCACGATACTCGCCATCACGTACCAGACAGAAGCCACGATGCGTTCGCAGTCGTCTTCTGTAATCGCGCGCTTGAGGTAGTACTTGCCATCACTGCGGAAGGACACCAGGTCGCGCATGTCGAGCGAACGGTAGATGCGCGTACCTGTCTGGATCAGCGGGACGCGTCGTTCGTAGAACTCGGTATCGAAGTTGGAGAAGATCGCCATGAACTTGAGCAGACGCAGTTCGTCAACGGTGTAATTCGGGTTACCGTCGCTGTCGCGCCACTTCTCATAGAGCTCCATCAGTTCAGGATAGCGGTGCAGCCGCACTTCGCTCATCGTGAAGGCGTTCCACTCGTTCTTGTACAGCACCGCCTTGTCTTCCTCCGTCAGCTTTTCCGCGGGCGTGAGACAGGCGTCGATCCAGGGATCGGTTTTGCCCTTCATCGCGCGCAGGAAACCTGCACCGTCCATACTGGCATATTTCGGATTCATGGCGCGGTACTTGTCCACGAAAGGCTCGAGGCGCTTCACGTAGATTTCCTGGATCTGCCAGAGCAGTGTCGGTGAAAGCACCGCCGTCGCATGGACGTTGGGATAGCGCTGGATGACGTCGGCCAGCTCGAAGTAGTCACGCAGAGCGTGCTGACGCACGAAGGGTGCCACGACGTGGTCCTTTTCTGCATCGTAATACAGTGGCAGGTGGTGACGGAATACGAGGTTCAGGAATACCGTTCCGCCGGTCTTCTTATACGTATCGTCAAGATTCTTCCGCACCGGGTAGCCCTGTGTCCGAAGCTTTCCGTCGTCCCCGACGGTAACGAGCGAATTAATACGACTTCCGTCGATGGATTCGAAGGTGAGGGGATTTTCCGGATCGATGATGATCCGGTCTCCGTCAACAGAGAAAGCGTACTGATACGTTCCAGGAAGCAGGTCGACGGTGACCGACCAGCCGCCACCTTCCGACTTCGACATCGGGTGGACTTCGGTGGACCACGCGTTGAAATCGCCGACGAGAGAGACCGACGAAGCTTCCGGATTGGTGTAGACGAACGAGACGCCTTCGGCTACTTTCGCAGGCTGGGCAGAGGCCAGAACTGTCGTAAACAGGGTAGCAACCAGCAGATGGAAGAAGCTGCGTTTCATAATACTCCGCGAAAACTATGAAGGTAAGACAGAAACTCGGGGTTGTTTCGATGATGTGCCATCAAGACGTCAAACTACTTTTTTATCGCTTGAAATGCAACAAAATCAATGGTGTTGCAGGAAGCTGCGTCTGTGGACTTGCTTGTTTTTACGCGACATACATCGATGCAGTTCCCTGCGACACGTGCGGAATTCCCTTTCTGAACACGCCGCCTTTTCCGTATGTTGCACAAACAAACCATTATCAACAGCTGGAAGCGGCCTTCCATGAACATTTCCCCGCAGGTCAACGCCATCGCGGAATTGCTTGCCACCTATTCGCAGGGAGCCCTCGATGACGTACGTATGATAGAGCGATTTCTGCAGCATGCCCACGACTCGAGCCGGCATGCAGAACTCGGTGACCTTGCGTTTCATGCAAAATTCCTCACGCGTGTTCAGTCCACGATACGCCGGCAAGCGCCGGGTACCGACCTGTACGACAAACTGGAAAAAGAATTTTCCACGGCGGTCCATGAATTTCATGGTCGCGTCGGGGAGTTCGTCGAAAACGCCGAGCCTGATTTCCGAACCATGGTCGATCAGCATTACCTCGCGGTCAACG
>PKTF01000203.1 GCA_002869275.1 Ignavibacteria bacterium
GGCTCGGAGATCGCCGTGATCTGGAAAGAGGTCCGGGAGTTCGGACGTGAAGTATACCTCGGGCGTATCGTCGATGGACTGATGACCGGCTTCGATAAGCTGCTGCTGACGAAATTTCACGGCATGGCCGTGGTGGGATTCTATTCCATCGCCATGACGATGAGCACGCCGATCGCGATGCTGAGCAAGGCCGTTTCGCAGAGCGCCTACAAGAGCTTCGCTACGGAAGACCGCATTCCGCGAAAGCTGCTGATGATCAGCCTGCTGTGGAGCACGATCGGTGCGGCCGTTTTCTGGATGGCTTGCCAGACACTGATCCCGCTGTTTTTTACCGAAAAATACATCTCGGCGCTCAGCGTGCTGCCCTGGGTGATGGCCGGATTCGCGCTTGCGGGACTGAACCAGCCGTTTCACGCCTTTCTCGCAGCGCATCGGAGAGGCCGTGACATCCGCATCATGTCGGTGACCACCTCCTCAATCAATATCGTGCTCAATCTGTCGCTCATTCCCCTGCTGGCGATGACCGGTGCGGGAATCGCTTTCCTGACGACCTATGCCGTGAACATCGTGATGAATCTGTACTTCTATAGACGGTACCTGGGGCAGCGTGTCGACGGCACGACAGGAGACTCTGAAACGCATGGATAAACTTTGGTGTTGTATTCATCCATGGAAGTCGGCAGGTTGCCTGCTGACCCCAACATCCTTCGAAAGCTGGTGAAGCCCATGACCCTGGCACGCATGATCATTGTTGTCGCTCTCTGTTTCACGGTCTCCGCGTCCGCGCAGGAACTGGTGGTGCTGGATTCGGATGAAAACGGTATGACGATCGAGTACCGCCCCCTGGTTCAGCGTACGGAATACGGATCCCTCGGCACACGTTTTGAATTTGCGGAGATGTCGGCAAACGATATCTCCATGGCCGGAACCCCGGACCTGCGTTTCCGCAAGGAAGTGCTCACGCTGCCGTCAGCCGACGGCCACCGCGTTGAAGTACTGCAGATCGATTACCGGGAGGACGCCGTTGATCGCATCATCAGCATCGGGGCCGAAGACGGCATTACGAAGCCCGGTGAATCCGGCACGGGCATGCTCGAGGACAGCGACGGGTGGTATCCCGCGGACATTGCGACACTGGGGAATATCGGACGTTCCCGGCAGCACCTGCTCGGTGATCTCGTGATCACGCCGGTGCTGTGGAATGAAGATGAACGCCGTGTCCGCATCTGCTCACGTCTCGTCATACGCATCGAGTACGGGACGCCACGGAACGACCTGACCATGACCACGGATATTCCCGCCGGGCTGCTCAATGAGACCCTGGCGGCACACTGGGCGGTTCCGCGTGCGCAGGCATTCTCCAAGGTCACCAGGACGGACAACCTGGCCAGCGGACAGTGGTACCGCTTCGATGTCGGTGAGACGGGGGTGTACCGGCTTTCGCGCAGCTGGTTTGCCGACGCCGGCTTCGACGTCGCAAGCCTCGACCCGCGCACCATACGCCTGTTCAACAGCGGCGGACGCGAGCTTCCGACCAGCCTGGCCGCTGATCGGCCGGATCCGCTGCAGGAAATCGCCATCGAGATCGTGGGCGGCGATGACGGACGCTTCGATGACGGCGACTATGTGCAGTTCTACGGCCAGGGCCTGAGCGGATTCTCATGGGACGCCTCCGCACGGCGCTATCAGCATTACCTTCACCGTTTTGATGACGTGAATACCTATCTGCTCACCGTCGGAGGAGCTGAGGGAAAGCGCATGAGCGGGCAGGCTTCACTCAATGAGACCGGGGCGTTTCAGCCGCAGTGGTTCACGGGACGTGAGTTCGCTGAAGAGGAACTCGTGAACGTGCAGAACAGCGGAAAACTGTGGGTGGGAAAACGACTCGTTCCCGGCGCAGGCAGCGCTTCGTCCCTCGTCCTGACGCGAAAGCTCAACGGGCTTGTTCGCACGCAGCCGGTGACCATCCGGGTGAAGGTGCTTTCGAGTTCAGAGGTGAGTAACAGTTTCAGTGTGCGCGACAACACTGATCCGCTTGGCGTGATCACAATGGGGACCGTGGATTTCGGCTCCGATACGGGAGATATGGCAAAGCTTTCTTCAGGAGAATACAAAGGCAGCGGACAGCTCACCGACGACCGATCGACCGTGACCGTCACGTATTCCGCATCACCGGCCGAACGCTCGCGCGGAGGCTATGTGGACTGGGTAGAGTGGCAGTATGCACGGCGCTTCGAGCCGCTGAATGACGAGCTGCTGTTTTCCGCTCCCGACACGACGGCGGTCATCCAGTTCGTGCTCAACGGCTTCACCACGTCCGACATCCTTGTGTACGACATTTCCGACTTCGCGAACGTGCACCGCATGCAGGGAGTGCAGATCAGCGGCGGTACCGTGCGCTTCCAGGTGGCGAACACCGAGGGCAATCCCCGGCAGTTCCTTGCCGTGGCAGCTCCCGCCCTGAAGACAGCGGGTGCGGTAACAGCCATCGCCAACTCGACGCTTCTGGCATCCGAGGGTGCCGAACACCTGATCATCACGAACGGCACACTGCGAGAAGCTGCAGTCAGGCTCAGGGCGCACCGTGAACGCGCGGGCGAGGACTTCATCAGCAGCCGCGTGATCACGGTCGGAGAGATCTACAACGAGTTCAATTGCGGCGTCACTGATCCGACAGCGATCAGAGATTTTCTCGCATGGGCCATGGAGAACTGGACGATACAGCCGCGTTACGTGCTCTTTTTCGGTGACGGCCATTTCGATTACCGGAATTACACCACCGAGGAAGAGATCATCGTCCCGGTGTGGGAGACCGAAAATTCCACCCATCGCATCGAGTCGTATGTCACCGATGACTACTACGGATTGATTGTCGGGACCGATTCCCGCGTCGACGTGGCGATCGGCCGCATTCCGGTGCTGTCGGTCGACGAAGCGAATAACGTGGTGGATAAAATCATTCAGTATGAAACGGGCTCCGAACTCGAGCCCTGGAAGAACCGCGTCACCTTCGTGGCAGACGACGGCTACACGTCCTACTCCGACACGGACGGCAATCAGCATACGGACCAGTCGGAGAAACTGGCGGCGAACCTTCCCGTCGAGCTCGAGCAGGATAAAATTTACATCGTTTCTTACCGCACCGAAAACACCGCACAGGGCCGACGCAAACCCGAGGCCGCGGAGGCAATCATCGATCGCATCAACGCAGGGACGCTCATCATCAATTACACCGGTCACGGGGCGCATGACATCTGGGCGCATGAACGTATTTTCATCTCCGATGTGACGATCCCGCAGCTGACCAATGACGACCGTTTGACCTTCGTCTCCGCCGCGACCTGCACGTTTGGTCTTTACGACTCGCCGGGTCTGCGCAGTGGAAACGAGCAGCTCATGCTCGAAGAACGCGGTGGTTCCATCGGAGGGCTGTCCGCTCCCCGAGTTGTGTTCTCAACGGAAAATGCGGCCTTCAACTCGATCTTTTTCCGTCACCTCCTGAGCGAAGGAAGGGAAACGGACGGCAGGGCAAAGCGCATCGGCGACGCCATCTATTCGGCCAAACAGCGGTACAACGGCTACGCCGGTTACGAGAAATTCCATCTGTTCGCCGATCCCGGCCTCAGGCTGGCACTGCCTCGCTACCGTGCGACAGTGGAACGGATTCGCCTCAACGGCGTCGCAGTGGAGAACGACACCATTCAGCTGCCTGCGCTGAGCACGGTTTCCGTTGAGGGCAGCGTGCGTCGCGCAGACAACAGCGTGTGGGACGATTACACCGGCGAGGTGGAATTGAGTCTGTACGACGGCGAACGCACGGTGGTGGTGCAGGAAGCGAATTGGAACAATTACACTTACAGCATGCCCGGTGGTCTGCTCTACCGGGGAAAAGCCACGATCAACGCGGGTCGTTTCGTCGTGGAATTCATCGTGCCGAAAGACATTTCTTACGAAGATGCGATGGGACGCATTTCCATGTATTTCGACAACGGGGAAGTTGATGGCGCTGGGTACTCCCTGGATATCATGATCGGAGGATCTGATTCGACCGCCACGCCGGACACGGATGGTCCGCTTGCCGAACTGTACATGGATGATCGCGGCCACCAGCCTGGCGACCAGACGGGAACCGACCCGCTGCTCATCGCTGATCTGTTTGACGAAAGCGGCATCAATACCACAGGCCTGGGCATCGGGCATGATATCGAGGCCTGGCTGGATGACAGTGACAAAAGCATCATTCTCAACGGATATTACCGCGGAGATCTCGATTCGTACCAGCGCGGGACGGTGGAGTATCGTCTGCGCAACCTCGAACCCGGCAACCATACCCTGCGCCTGCGGGCCTGGGACATCTTCAATAATTCCACCACGGTGGAAACGCACTTCGTTGTCGCCGGCGGACTTTCCATCCAGGAGCTGCGCAATTTCCCGAATCCGATACAGTACGGAACGACGTTTACGTTCCGACACAACGTCCTCGATCCCGTGCTCGTCGATGTCTATATCTATGCCACGAACGGACGCCTGGAACGCCGGCTGCAGGCCGGAGAGTAAAGTTCGCACGTTGTCGAGGTGCCCTGGGACGGAAATAATTCGGCCGGTACGCAGCTGGCGACAGGAATGTATCTGTACCGCGTCGTCTGCCGGACGGTGGATAATGCACTCGGAAGCGAAGCCACGGGCCGTTTCATGGTGGTACGCTGAAAGTCAGTTGAAATTGCAGGAAAATCATAATACATTAACTGTTCTATCAAAGGTTTGATGAGGAATTACATGATTCGCAAGAGCAAATCCCTTTTCTGTGCCGCTGCAGCGCTGCTCATGCTGCTGCCGTTTGCACAGGACGTGGTGGCCCAGACGAGCACGGCGGTGCCCTTCATGCTGATTTCGCCCAATGCCCGCAACAGCGGTCTTGGCGAAGCGGGTGTCGCGCTTTCCGACGACGTGTCCGCGGTGTTCTGGAACCCGGCCGGTCTCGGTTTTCAGGAAGGCATGGAGCTGAGTCTCAACCATTCCAACTGGCTGCCGCAGTTTGCCCAGGATGATCTCTATTATGAGTACTTCGGCTACAAGATGGATATACCCGAAATCGCAGGTACTATCGGAACGGCACTGACCTTCCTGAATCTCGGTGAATTTGAGCGCCGCGATGAGGGAAACAACCCGCTCGGTACCTTCCGCAGCTATGAAATCGCATTTACTGCATCGTATGGCACGCGCATCGACGAAGACCTCGCCTTCGGTGTGGGTCTGCGCCTCATCCACAGCAGCCTTTCGCAGGTTGCCACGGGACGTGAGCAGGGTTCCGGAACCGCGACGTCGGTGGCCGGTGACATCGGTATCCTGTACCGTCCCTCGAAGCTGACTCTGCCGTTCAGCGACAAGGACATCGGTGATCGCCTCGCGCTCGGACTCTCCATCACGAACATGGGTCCGTCGATCAGTTACATCGATGAGGATCAGTCCGATCCGCTGCCGACCGCGCTGCGCGTCGGTTTCGCCTATGACATCGTTCATGAGAAGTACAACACACTGACCTGGACCACGGACGTGACCAAGCTGCTCGTGCATCGCGAACTCGGTGAAAAGGCGGCTTCGCCGTTCTACGAGGCGGTATACAAGAGCTGGGACACCCCGGGCAACGTGTTCAACACCTTCACGCTCGGTACCGGTTTCGAGTACTGGTACTCGCAGCTCGTGGGTCTGCGCTTCGGATTCTTCCACGAAGATCCGAGCCAGGGTAACCGCCGCTTCCTCGCCTTCGGCGCCGGTGTGCGTTATGACATTTACGGATTCGATTTCAGCTATCTCTCGACGGCCATCTCGGATGATGATACGCCGAGCCCGCTCTCCGAGACGCTGCGCTTCACGCTGACGGTGAACTGGAACCGCGCAGGCGGACCGGAAGACGACGGCACTCGCATTCCGGCCGACGACGCTGCCAATTGATGTAGTGCAGTGCGTTTTGCACTCCCCTGAATCGGAAAATGCGCTCACCCTCTGCGGAAGAGGGTGAGCGGTTTTTCATCCGTCTGATCGAATCCCATGCTCATTTAGAGGGAAGTCCCCATGCTCAGATTTCGCGGTTTCGCTGCCTTATTCATGCTGCTCGCCTGCGGCATGTCCTTCGCCGTTGCGCAGCAGCGCATCGTCCCCGCTCTCGACCATTCGTTCAGTCCGCATCGCAGCGCGCAGCTGGAACTCCGCGCGGCGCTGCCCGACACCGTGCGCATGCTTGCGGTGATGGTGGATTTCGTCAAGGACGAGGATGAACGCACCAGCGGCGACGGCAGCTTCGGTTCGATCTACCAGTACGATTACGGTACCGAGATACTCGATCCCATGCCGCATGACCGCGCGCATTTTCAGCACCACGTACGCTTTCTCGAAAACTACGTGCGCAAGGTCTCCGGCCGGAAAACGATTTTGCGCGGGACCGTGCTCGACGGCATCGTGACGATGGACAAGCCGATAGGGGATTACAGCTTCCGCGGCGAGGAATCCGAGGCCCCGGTGGCGCAGCTTGCGGTGGATGCGTGGACGAAA
>PKTF01000396.1 GCA_002869275.1 Ignavibacteria bacterium
AGGCCGGCATGCAGAGCGAAGAGCTTCTCTTCGGCAAGCCGCCCGGTCTGACAACCCCTTTCACAAAGCGCGGGTCCCTGTTTCAGGGACCCGCGCTTTGTGTTTATTCCAGTACCGGCAATTTCTCTGTCAGCGTCCCTTGGATTACGCATCCATCTGTTATACGCATGCACGAAATTTCAATACCCAAATCTTGTGTAGGAACACGAATTCACCTTGAATTCCCGGTGTCTTTTCCCTATTATTCAAGGCAAAACATTACTCTCTGCTTCGAACATCCGGACGCACAATGAAGAAACTTCTACTCCTTCTTTTGCTTGGTATTTTCTTCCTGCCCACGCAGAAAGGACATGCCCAGCTGCCTGCCGCACTTGAGCTCGTTACGATTTCCACTTCCGCCACGGAAGTGAAATTCAAGGCGGTGATGAAACCACAGCAGACGCTTACGAACATCGAAGCAGTCTCTGTCGCTGTGACCTACGACCCGGCTCTCTTCACCGTTGATGCCAACTCCATCACGCAGAAGTTCTTCCAGAGCAAGGGATTCGATGATGCAAGCGATCCGTTGTGGAACAACAATCAGACGAATCCGGATGTGATGCTGTACTCCGAGTACCATCCCAACTTCGGGTCCGTACCCATTCTGAAGAACGCGCCGCCGGATCTGTGCGTCTTCACTCTGTATCCCAAATCTGCTCCCGGTACCGCGTCCTTCGGCGTGTGGATGAATGTCTCTTCGGGTGCGCTGACGTACTATTTCGAAGCAGGTGTCCCCACTCAGCTGAATTACAGTCCGGTTACCGATATCCAGAATCTGCAGTATCCTGTCGAGCTGACATCATTCACCGCTGCGCAGCAGGGCGAAGGCATCGCTCTTAACTGGGTGACGGCGAAAGAAATTAACAACCACGGCTTCCACATTCAGCGTCGCAGCCTTCACGATGCAGAAGACGCGTGGAACAACGTTGGATTCGTCGAAGGTACAGGGACCACGACCTCGGAACGACATTACCTCTTTGTCGATATCTCTATGCCGGGTGACGGGACCTACCAGTACCGCCTGAAGCAGCAGGATTTCGACGGCACCGTGACGTACTCTCCTGTCGCAGTTGTTGACTACCAGCTGCGCCCGTTTGAATTCGCACTGCGCCAGAACTATCCGAACCCGGTGTCTCTCTCCGAGGGCAACGGCACTATGATCGCTTACGACGTGGCAGAGAACAGCAACATCCGTCTCACGGTCACCAATATGCTCGGACAGCAGATAGCGACACTGGTCGACGGCTCGCGCGATGCCGGCGCATATTCCGCACGCTGGAACCCTGCAGGCATTGCGGCGGGGACCTACATCGTCACACTGGTCGCTGAATCCGCCCTGAGCGGCACGGCCGAAGTGCAGCACATGCAGATGCAGGTCATCAGATAGCAAGCGCAAAGGCCAGAGTGCAACGTGCACGGACTTCGATTCGGCACTTTGCACTCTGACCTTTGCAGTTCCTTTTGAAAAGCGCTTCGTGCGCTTTTTTTTTTCGACTGATATGAAAGCGAATTGAAATGCTGCTGATCGAAATACAACCAGATATCTGCGACTTTTGTGGCTGCTGTGTTGGTGTCTGCCCCGAAGACGCTATCGAGCTGAAGGAAGCGAGCATCTCCATCATCGAGTCTCGCTGCACAAACTGCGCAAAATGCGTATGGGTTTGTCCGTTTGAAGTCTTCGTCTTCCACAAGCCTGCGAAGAAGGAGCCGACCAGCGCATGAAGAATACCTACGATGTCGTTGTAGTAGGGGCCGGTCCGGCGGGCAGTACCTGTGCGCGTTACGCGGCAATGCACGGAGCCTCGGTACTTGTCCTGGAAAAGGACCGTGACGTGGGCATGCCCGTGCGCTGCGGGGAGGCCGTCAGCAATCGCAGCCTCGAGAAGATCGTGAACATCGATCCCCGCTGGATTGCCGCGACCATCAAGAATTTCCGTCTCATCTCCCCCGGCGGACATACCGTCCAGCCTGATCTCGGCGGTTACGGCTACGTCCTTGAGCGCCGCATCTTCGACTACGACCTCGCACGCCTCGCCGTCGAGGCGGGAGCGGAGGTGCACACGAAATGCTATGTCGATGGACTCACATCGGACAGCAGCGGCTGGACTGGTGTTTCCTTTCAATGGAAGGGCGAAAACCGGTCCGTGCAAGCTCGCATTGTGGTGGGAGCGGACGGTGTGGAATCACGTGTCGGTAAGTGGGCGGGCATCGATACCACCACGCATCTGCGCGATATGGAAACCTGTGCGCAGATGACGCTTTCCAACGTGGATCTCGAAGACGATACCTGCGAGTTTTATTTCGGCAACGACGTCGCACCGATGGGATATCTCTGGGTGTTCCCCAAGGGCAACGGCATGGCGAATGTCGGCGTGGGCATCAGCGGCATGGCATCGAAAAAGAAAGCCGCGATCAACTACCTGCAGCAATTCATTGAAAAGCGCTTTCCGGATGCCGGCGTGCTAACCACCGTCGCCGGCGGAGTACCTTGCGCGGTCACCGTCGGAACGCTGGTGAAAGACAACATCGTCCTCATCGGCGATGCGGCTCACCAGGTGAATCCGATGACCGGCGGCGGAATCACCAGCGGCATGATCGGTGCAAAGATCGCCGGCGAGGCAATAGGACGCGCGATAGCGGAAAATGACCTGTCACAGCTGCAGGGGTACCCCGCGGCGTGGGAGAAGGAAATTGGCGCGAAGCATCGCACCTATCACCGCATGAAATCAGCCGTACACAATTTCCCTGACGATGCCTTCGATGACATCGCAGTGAACGTCCTCAAACTCAAGCCGGAAAAGCGCACCATATGGGGTGTATTTAAAACCGCTCTGAGGCATCATCCCTCACTCGTCTGGGAAATGGTGAAGGTGTTCGGGTTGAAAGGCTAGCTGGCCCGGGACGACAGTCCCGGGGGCAGGTGACGGCATTTCCATCTTTTATACTCTTACCTCTTCCGTGATTTCCGGATGCTTGCGCCGTTTGAGCAAACCATCGACGGAAATCGGTCCCGCCCCATAGACAAAAAAGAACACAAGAAGGAATAACAGAATCACTGCCAGCCAGAGGTCCGATCCGATAGTGACGAAGGATCCGGTCGTGCTGATCAGTATCACCGCGCCGAGAACGATCGGTATCTGCGCCGCGACGGCATAGCGGGTAATGAGTCCCACCGCGATAAGAATGCTGTGTGCCATCTGGAATATGATGGCATAGTGGAGAATGAGCAGCGAAATGAAATCGAAATCATAATCATGCAGAATCTGCAGCGTCAGCTCCTTGTCGAGAATGAAGCTGAGTCCCTTCAGAAACAGCACCACCCCCAGAAGGATGCGCAGTACATCCAGCCATTTCGGGTGGTGGGCATCGGCCCATAACACCATCGAATCGAACGCCTTCATGGCACCTCCACATTCTGGTGGGAGAATCTAACACCGTGTTTTTGTGGAATATAAGGTGCGATACTCGGAAGGTCAAGTTGCGAGCTCACAGAGAGAAGAGGAACGCGGAGTTCCGCGAAGTTGACGCAGAGTTTCTCAGAGGGTAAATAAAAAGTGCGCTCCGGAGGAGCGCACGCCATAATCATCACTCCGCGAAACTCAGAGTGAACTCCGCGAAACTCTGCGTACCTCTTTACTGCAGCCGGTACTTCACAGGCACGACCACGATGCATTTCACCGCTTTGCCTGCGTGTATGCCGGGTTTGAAATCCACCTGATGCACGGCCTCGAGTGCCGATTTCTGCAGACGCTCATCGACATCACCGGAGTTTTCAACATCCAGGTTGTCGATCGCCCCGTCCTCATTGACCCATGCTTTTACGAAAACTGTACCTTGTACCCCTTCCTTTGCGGCCTCCTTGGGATACTTGATATGCTTGGACAACTCAGAGATTCCGCCGAGGATTTCAGGAGAAGTATCGACTTCCTCAAGATACTCGCCCGAATTCATCTGCGCATCATCCTGCGCCTGCGCGCTGTAAGCAAATACCACGAGCAGCAGCAGCACTGCGATCATTCGTTTCATCATAATCTCCTTATTCGTTAATCTGTCACTTACTTGAGCTTGAATCGGACCGGGATACTAATCTCGGCCTCCTGTACAATGCCGTTGCGCCGCGCCGCGATAAATTCAGTTTTCCGCACAGCGGCCATAGCCGCCCTTTCCAACGCCAAATCACCTGGATACAGGCATTCGACTGATTCTGGTAGTCCATCGCGCATGATCCTGGCTTGAACGATGATCGTCCCCTCCGTCCCTTTCTTCAATGCTTCTTCCGGATACTCGACGTGCTTGCTTAAAGCCTGAAGACCACCGACAATCCTGGGCGCATGCCCGGTCTTCAGCTTCCCTTCCTTACGGTAATGCACGGTAGAAAAGACGGGATCACCAAGCTCCAGCGATGCGCTCCCTTCTTCAGTACTGTCGCCAATCCATCGCTCAACGGAAGTGAAATCCGATTGCTTATAGCTGTGAAGCGGTGTTTCTTCCTCCTCACTGCATCTCCAGGACAGCGGAACGATCACAATAAGCAATGCTACAATGGCGAAACGGTGGATACGGTTTATATTCTTTCCCTCCTGTGCATGAAAAAGCTGACTGACGCGCTGTACGAAGCCGCGGCGTGTTTCGAAAAAGCAGGTGCCGGTCTGCACGATACGCGACGGCTGGGCCTCGGCGTAACGGAGCAGCAGACGTCCGTAATCCTGCGGACGCGTACCAGTGCGGAGCAGTGCCTCCTGGTCACAAATCTGTTCACGATAGCGGAAGAGTCGCAGGTTGAGCAGCCAGACGAGCGGATTCACCACGTAAAATATCTGTATCAGCGACTGCAATATGACAACCAGGCCGTCACGGCGCCGAATATGCGCATGCTCATGGTGCAGAACAGCTTCGAGTATTTCCGTTGGTCCGTCTGCGACGTCGTGCGTCACGTAAATGCGCGGACGCAGAACGCCCACCGCCACAGGGGAAGGGATGGCTGTGGAAACAAATACGGGCGGACCGTCGCTCCACGCGTTGTGCGACAGCGGTTCGGCACTGCCAAGTGAACGATGCAACGAAAGGCTGCGATAAGCTACCAACGCCGCCAGTACGAATGCCATTACAACTACCGCGATCACAACAAGTGACTCGATTGGCAGGGCGTCGCCACCACCACCGGTGGCCAGTCCCTGAACATCTATCACCGGCAGAGTGACAGTCGCGAAAACGCCTTCCGCCGCTGATGGCAGTGAAACCACGGGCGGGAGCACTGCCTTGAGCAGCGCGGTGGACCAGAGAAGGTAGCGAAAACGCGGACTCGCGTTCCTGAGGCTCACATCGATCGCGAAGATGATCAGGATGAACAGTCCCGTCTGCAGCTGCATGGTCAGCCAGGTACTGAGCAGCTCCGTTGCATGCATGCTGATATACTCGAGTATCGCACTCATGATTCACCTCGTTCCTTCTCATCGAGCAGCTTTCGCAGCTCGGCGACGTCATCGTCACTCAGCTTCCGGCTGTTGACAAGAAACGACGCCATCGCTCCGACCGATCCGCTGAACATGCGTTCGGCCGCCTGCGCAATGCCGGCGTCGAGCACTTTTTCCCGCTTCACAGCCGCTGAATACAAATTGACCATGCCTGATTTTTTTCTGCGGAGAAAGCCTTTGTCCACCAGGATATTCATCAGCGTCTGCACCGTAGTGTAGGCTTTTTCATCGTTGGGATAGGCTGTTTCCAGCACCTCACGTACGCTGACAGCAGCCTCGCGGTCCCATATGACCTGCATCAGCTCCCATTCCGCGGCGGACAGTTCATGTTTCTTTCTCGGCATCACATCTCCATGCTCCTAATTCTTTAGTAACCATACGAAATCTTTAGGAGGATGTCAAGAGATACGCGGATGGGGGCGAATTGTTGCACTATTTTGCATGTGAAAGGCAACCACAGAATTCACGGAATACACACAAAATGCACAGACAGAATTACAGAGATTCCGTCTGTGCATTTTGTGTGTATTCGGTGAGATCTGTGGTTGCCTTTATATGAGTAGTGGCTAGAAGCCCGACACGAAGCCGATCGCCGCACGGGGAGTCTCGTTCTCCAGGTCGTATGTGACCTCCCCGATCAGCCGGAAGTTGCGTGCGAGCGCGCGGCTGATGCTGAGTGTACCGGTGTGGTAAAACACATCCGCATCGTCGGCGTCCTCGAGCTTCCCGCTCGTCCGGTTGTACAAACCGACAAAGGCCCATTTCGAGTCCGCGCCGTCAGGCATGAACACCAACTCAGCCATGATGCCGTCCATCGTCATTTCCTGCATCGTTGTCGCACCATAAGAAGCGAGGGGAATGTCGCTGTCAATACGCTGCAGATACTGTGCGTTCAGTTCGATGTACTCGTTTCCGATTGTAAGGTCGGGACCCATATAGGTGACTGTGTTTTCCACGTCTTCATACACGTAGCTTCCGGAATTTCCATCCAGCCAGGTACGTCGGAACATTTCTTC
>PKTF01000395.1 GCA_002869275.1 Ignavibacteria bacterium
GCTGCGTTACAGTGATCCCTGCGCACTGCAGTCAGACCATGACATCACAGGGCGCGGCATTGACGACTGGCTGCGTGCCACGCTCAGTATCGAAGAGCATGAGGGGCGTGTCGACGACATCATCGACGTGCCGATCTTTCTGAACACCGACCTCGGCAGCGCCGACGTCTGGTCGTGGGAAGGCGTGCTGTCCTTCAATGGCAGTATGCTGCATCCGCTGGACATCATCACCGCGGGTACGCTGTCGTCGAACATGCAGGCCTCGCTGCAGTACAGCGCTGCAGACGGCAGACTTACGCTCAGCGGCGCAGGTGCTGCGCTGGGCGCCGGCAGCGGGACGCTCGTCACACTGCGTTTCAAGGTGCTCGTGGGCGAAGCGCTGGAGACACCTCTTGCCATCGAGCCGGGTTTCGCATTCACGAGCGGCCACGCCCTCGTGGAAAGCACGAGTGACGGACGCTTCACACTCATCGATTATTGTGATGCAGACGGAAAACGTCTCGTCGGCGCGGCGCCCATGATCAAGCTGCAGGCGAACCGGCCCAATCCCTTCGCTGCGCGAACGGAATTCAGCTATGAGATCAGCCAGGGTGGACGCGTGCAACTCGGGTTGTTTGATCAGTCCGGTCGCGAACTGCGCGTGCTGGTCAGCGGCGACATGCCGGCAGGTGAGCATCATGTGACGCTCGACGGCGGCGGCCTTGCACCGGGCATTTATTTTGCCGTGCTGCGCAGTCATGGACAAACGGTGGTCCGTAAACTGCTCCGCATGCAATAACCCGTGGTAATTTCCACTTATAAGGTTTTTTTCTGTACATTCAGATTTTCCAACCCGCACGGTTGTACTATGCATCTATCCAAAGTTATTCTTCCGTTATTGTTCCTTCTTCCGGGTCTGACGGCCCTGGCACAGGAAGAGGAACCGGGATTGCGTGACGTCATGCGCTTCGGTGTTTTTGGCGCTCCGCAATTCAATTTCCACAGCGGCACCTACGAAGCGCTCGATAACACCGCGCTTTGCGGGAGCTGTGACTTCGAAAACGGCGACGTCATGAAATTCCGTTTCGAAGCGCTGCTGGAAATTCCGTTTACTCCCTCTCTCATGATCAGCGCGCGTGTAGGACTGCAGGACTATTCCGGCATGTTCGAGCGCGACAATTATTATGTCGGCCAGGTGGCGCAGGAAAACGGTCCGCCGGTAGACATGATCGTCGACCACACCTTTGACAACGCGCTCACCTATCTCACCGTCACACCCGGCATTCTCTATTTTCCGATGGAGGAAACGCCGCTGCACCTGAACCTCGGACTGGGTTTCGCCTTTCCGATGAGCAGGGATTATACCCTGCAGGAGCAGCTTGTGTCACCCGCGAACATTCAGTTCGCCGACGGCACCCGTGACCATATCATCCGGGACGAAGAGATCCAGGATGTCAGCGGTTTCCGTTTCGCTATCGACGCGGGCGTAGGCTACGACATTCCCCTGACGCGCAACCTGTTGCTCACCCCGGCACTCGCATACAGCCTGCCTCTGACCCAGGTTTCCGGACAAGGCGAATGGACGGTCGCAGGGCTCGCGACGGGTGTTGGCCTGCGCTGGGCGATGATGCCGGCTGAAAAAGCTCCGCCACCACCGCCGCCGCCACCACCACCGCCGCCGCCGCCGCCTGAGAAAATCGCTCCCCTGGCAGCGGACCTCAAGATCGACGGCCTGAGCGCCGATGGCGGTACCGTTCCGGCCACGTCTATCACCGTCGAAGAAATTCGCACGGTCGAGCGCTACCCGCTTCTGAACTACGTTTTCTTCGATGAAAATGACGCAGAAACACCCCAGAGGCAGACGCTGCTGACACCGGAGCGCGCAGCCACCTTCTCGATCGACGATGCACGCGGACAGGAACTCGAGCTCTACCGCAACATGCTGAATATCATTGGTCGGCGCCTCACGGACAATCCCAAGGCAAATATCACGGTCACCGGCACCAATGCTGATGTCGGCGTGGAGAAGAACGCCACGGCGCTCTCACGCAAACGAGCGGAAGTCGTGAAATCGTACTTCACCGACGTCTGGGGAATCAACGCCAATCGCATCACCGTGAAGTCGCGCAACCTGCCGGTGGATCCCTCAGCGGTGGAAGACGAGAAGGGACAGGAGGAAAACCGTCGCGTGGAGATCACCTCCCGCACGGAATCCATCATCGGCCCGATTCGCCGCGACGAGTTGGAGTACAACGCTTCACTGGCTGGACTGCTGCTCGAACCGGTTCTGGATGCGCCCAATGGCATTGACCGCTGGTCGCTGAGCGTCAAGCAGGGTGCGCAGGTGCTCTTCGCGAAGGAGAATTCCCGCACGGCACCCGACCAGTCATACAGCTGGGATTTCAGCGGCGAGACCTTTGCACGATCGAGTGATCCGCTGAACATCAACCTCTTCGTCCGTGACCGCAAACAGCAGGAGAAAAACGTTGCGAAGCGTGTCGAGATGAACACACTCACACTCGAGCGCAAACGCGAGGAACGCATCGGCGATACGCGCATTAACCGCAGCAAGCTGATCCTCTTCGATTTCGACCGTTCCACGGTTTCGAAGCGCAACCGCGCGATTATCAAAGAGGTCTCCAACAGCATCACCGATAAATCGAAAGTCTCGATCGTCGGATATACCGATGCTCTGGGCGAGGCCGAATATAATGTGAAACTCTCTCAGCAGCGCGCGGATGCCGTGCGCGCCGCCTTCGGTAAAACGCTGGACAATGTGAACGTCACCACCCGGGGTGTGGGAAGCACCCAGCTGCTCTTCCCCAATGACACACCGGAATGACGTTTTTACTGCCGTATGGTGCAGGTTATCATCGAAACACCTGTCGAATAACAATTTTACGGTTCCCCCGTATACCCCGCTGCACGGCTTGAATGCAGCGGGGTTTTTTATGTCCGATCATTGAATTCTGGATGCATTTTGTCTATACTTTTCTGTTGCACTTTTCTACAATCGAGGAAACGTTGTATGGCACGCCTCGTCCTTCCTCTCGGTACACTATTTCTTCTCATCTTTTCATCCCAGATCATGGCACAAACCGGATCCTGGGTCGAACTACCAATGTCGGGACGGATCCCTTACGTCGAAGACTTCGATATGTTCGATGAAAATTTCGGCATGATGGTCACGACCGCGGATATCGGAAATGATTTCTCCGGTTTGATCATGACCTTCGACGGCTGGAATACCTATCGCATGGTCGGGGCAGCTGATCCCGCGTTCGATCCGGCACTCCCGAGCTGGACGCGGTGGCGCGGGGTCTATCTGTTCGATCGGTGGAACGCGTTTCTCGTCGGCGACAGTGCGCTCCTGTATGCCACCTACGACGGCGGTATTACGTGGTACGGTCGCGACATCGACTGGGACACATCACTGTTCGAATCACCTCCGACGATACACGACATCGTCTTTGAAAGCCTCACGACGGGAATCGCTGTCGGTGGTGACGGATTCGAAGCGCTGCACAACGGCGGCGAACCCCACACTGCGCAGGTATTCCTGACGACGAACGGCGGCGCCGACTGGATCGAAGTCCCTCCACCTCCGACTACCGTCCCTGGCGGCATGGGTGCGATTAAATGCATCGACTACAAGGACGGCACCTATATCATGGGCGGGGAAATGGGAATTCTCATGAGCTACGGGGGATCGGGCATCTATACGCCGATCCGGCCTGTGAGCCTCTCCGCCATGACGGATATCAATTTCACCGAAATCAATATGGTATCCGGAACGGACCACATCTTTGTCGGACAGCGAGAATCGCAGCAGCTGCCTATCGCGTTCAAGTCCATCCTCAATGGAACGAGA
Organism: Ignavibacteria bacterium; assembly: GCA_002869275.1. Classification (GTDB taxonomy): domain Bacteria; phylum Bacteroidota; class Ignavibacteria; order SZUA-365; family SZUA-365; genus BM516. Next base: position 3,851 of record PKTF01000395.1, read on the forward strand.
TACGCGAACATTGTGCCGCCCAATATTCCGCCAACGGCGAAAAGCTTCGGCAGCGCCTCCTTCCTTGATGCGAACCGCGGCATGCTTGGCGCGGGACAGCATTACCTCGGCGTCACCGCCGACGGTGCTGTCAACTGGGAAGATTACAACATGGGCTTCAATCCCCCGCAAACGCCGCTCACGGGCATTCAGATGGTCAGCACACAGACCGGCTGGGCGGTTGGCGGCGATCAGAACGCGAACTCAGGCTGGGTCCTGCAGTTTTTCGGCGTTCCGCCAAAAGCCGATATATCCTTCTCATCCACCGAACTCGTGTTCCCCGACATCACCTGCGAGCGCCAGGTCGAGGGTAAGGTGTTTATTCGAAACAAGGGCACGGGTCCGATGACGATCACGGCCAACGATATCACCTTCTCCCCCGCAGAATATGAAATTGTGAATTCCAGCATCTTCCCGTTCACGCTCAGACCGTACAAGGAAGTGGAGCTGACCGTGCGCTGGAATCCGCAGCACAGCTATGCCGGTACGCAGATAGGCACGATGTACGTAACGAGTAACGACCCCGACCACAATCCCTGGCCCATCCGTCTCGAAGGTACACGGCATCACGGTGCTCTGAGCTTCATGGATGAGATGTACGTTTCGTTCGGGACCTGTCTGGGCGACAGCCTCGAATACCAGATCCCCGTGCAGGCCACGGGCAACCTCCCGCCGGAATTCATCGGCATCGAGTTCGTCTCGGGCGACAACGACTTCTCCCTGCTCAGGCCGGATCCGGGCACCATTGTCAACGGATCGGAAGTCTTCAATTTCGTTTTCGCACCACAGGATACCGCCGCGCGACGCGGTGTGTACCGCATGATCTACGGCGATCCAAACTGTCCGGACACGTCGATGATCGCCCTCAACGGTATCGGACAGCTGTCGGTGATCGCTGCTTCGTCAACCACGATCGACTTTGGCGAGATCTGCGTCAACGATATGAAGGATACCACCATCATCCTGCAGAATCTCGGCAATACCTTCGCCAGTATAGGCTGGATGGAGTACGCGAGCGGCGACCATATGTTCGGTTCGCCCGACCGCGGCATCGTCCTCTACCAGGACAGCGCAAAAGTCTTCCACCTGCAGTTCAAGCCCTGGCAGGCCGGGGAGTTCGAAGGTGTGTATCGACTGCCGTACGGACTCTGCACAGACACCCTGCTGCTCACTCTGAAGGGAACCGCACTGGAGACCGGCGTGGAATTCGAACCGGAGTCACCAGTGCGTATCGGACCAGTGTTCGCCAATCGCATTGCCGGTGAAACAATCGTCATCAGCAACCCCGGAAATACTCCGGCGCATATCACGGACATTTATTTCACCAAGCAGCTGCCCGCGCTGCAGATGACGAAGCGGCCGCCGCTTCCGATGACGCTGCTTCCGGGTCAGACCACCAACGTGGTACTGCGCTTCCAGCCGCCGGTACCGGGCGACTACAACACCTCGATCGCCGTGGAATGGGACGCCCGCTGCGCCTCCAGCGACTCGGTGGAAATCAACGCGATCTGTGTTCCCAATCCGGAAATCGATCCTCCCACCGCTGTCGATCTTGGCGTACAGCCCTGTCCTGCACCCCTGGTTGATACCGTACTCATCCACAACCGTGGAAACGGTCCGCTGGTGTTTTACAGCATCAGCGTGAGCGGACCCGATAACACGCATTTCCGCGTGCTCTCGCCGGTGCCAAACGACACGGTTCCACCCGCGAGCAGCTTCCCCATGCTGGTGGAGTTCAACCGCCTGACCGAAGGCCGCAGCAATGGCATCCTGCGTCTCACGCACAACGATACGCATGCGGGCCTGACGGATATCAATGTCACCGCGGAACGCACGATTGCCGAATTCATCGTCGAGGGTGATTCCACAACGGAATTCTTCACGCGGCTGTTCGTACCCGAGCAGCGGCAGTTCATCATACGAAACAGCAGCAACGAATCCGTCACCGTGACGGATGTGCGCGTCGTGCGCGAAGCCACGGTGTTCGACGCCGTGCCGGCGCAGACGCTTCCGGTCACTCTCGGTCCGGGCCAGACCCTCGCTTTCGACGTGACCTTCACGCCCAACGCGCGCGGTCCGTTCAATGCCGTCGTGGAGATCGAAAGCGATCCCTGCGCGATGGTCCATGCGCTGAGGCTCACAGGCACGGGAGATACCGACGGACTCAGTACCGATCGCGGCGACATCCTGTTTGCTCTCGATCCGTGCAGCTTCCAATCCGGTTGTGAAAAGATTCTTCTGAAGAACCTCGGACCGGAAGCCGTCGACGTGACGGACCTCACCATCTTCCAGAGCGGTGCTGTTTTCGCCATCGATCCCGCGGTGGCCGTGCCGTTTACGATGACTCCGAATCAGGAAAAGACACTGACCGTCTGTGCTACCCCCAGCTTCCTGGGAAGCCAGAGCGGCAGTCTCGTCATCACGAGCGACGATCCGGCCTACCCGACACTCACGATCGCATTGAAAGCCACGCATGATTCCGTGGCCGTCATCGCTTCCGAGCAGAGCGTGGACTTCGGTCGACTCGCCGATTGCGACGCTGTACAGCCGAAGAGCATCGTGTTCACCAACACCGGTACGCTTCCCGAAATCCTGGATATTTCCTTCCAGGACGGAAGTGCATTCACTGCATCCGTGAC
>PKTF01000266.1 GCA_002869275.1 Ignavibacteria bacterium
ATTGATATCAGCTGCGATCGCCGTTCCCATACCAGTTCCATCACTGCTCCAGAGCTCGTATCCGTGAGTTGGCTCCGTCGCGGCGAAGTATATGCTCCCACCGATGGTCGCGAAGCTCCGGTTGAACTTCTTGTCTCCATCGCCTCCACCGTCATACTCCACGGAGGTATACTGAGGATCGGAACTCTCCGGACCCGGATTGATATCCATCACGATATCAGTTGTCCCGTTAGGGAGGCCGTCGCTCATCCACAGTTCACGCCCTTCGGCTTCGCGGTAGGCGGAGAAATAGAGCGTTCCATCCATGACCGTCAGCCACATCGGCTCGGAGTTACCGGGACCCGGGACAATGTCGCACACCCGTTCCGCCTGACTGAATGTGGTACCGTTAAGCGGATAACGCCAGATCTCGGTGCCATTGTCCGGAGAGTATGCGGCGAAGTACACGAAGTTTCCCATCGCAATGAGGAAAGATGGATACGACGATCCTGATCCCGGATTGATATCGGTGCACTGCCATGTGCCCGCCTGTGTCCCGTCGCTGCGCCACAGTTCTCCACCGGATACGGCGTTGAACAGCGTCTGGTAGTAAATCCCGTTCACGACGATCGGTTTCCGTATGGCGTCTGTCCGGTAGACGCGAGGCCAGCCGGCGTAGGGATCGGCCAGACACGAAGAATACCAATCCGCCGGGAAGGTCGGACAAACATCGAAAATTTCGCTCACCCCGGAGCCATTCGATGCGTACAGATCAATACCATCGAGAAGCAGCATGCTTCCTGTGGACGTCAGGTCCATGTGGAAGGCCGTGGATCCGACCTTATCCGTCCCTGCGGTCGTTCCGTCGGTTTTCCACAGCTCCCAGTTGTAATCTTCTTGGTACGGTGAACCGTTCTTCCTTTTGAAGTATGAGATGCGGAAATACACTTCGTTCCCAAACTCGATGAAATCCCCTGGATAGGAACTCGCCGCCTTGGGATTGACATTTGCCAGCATGAATGTACCCGCTGGAGTGCCATCGCTTCGCCACGGTTCCGAGCCGTTGACAGGATCCAATATCCGCCGAAAGTACACGATACCGTTGATCGCTCTAATCGCACCAGGGGTTGAGACGTCTGCGAACAGCATTGTTCCTGAGGGCGTCCCATCAGTCCTCCACAATCGTGCCCCACCAGAGTTGTCACTCTGCAGGAAGTACATCACACCGTTTTCCACATCGCGCGACAGCCAGGGTTTCGTCGTATCATTGCCCGGTCGTATTTCCTTGAGCAGACTGAAACCCTGCGCGTGCAGCTGTGTCACACCACCGATCATGAGGCAGCACGCTGCCACAAACCGAATTACATTTTTCATCATTTCCTCCTAGCCATTTGTGAGCTAATCATGACAGATATATTCCAAATGATGTCGAATTCTCACCGGTAAGCGTGTTGCTGAGTGCTTCGATGTATTGCCGAAGGTCCATGAGGTTTTCTTTCAGGAAGTACTCCGTTGCCCCGGCGAAGTCGGCATTGTGCCGCAGGGCTGGATCGTCGTACTCCGTTACCATGACCACGCAGGCTTCAGGATTTATCGACCGTATGCATGCCGTTGCCTCTATTCCGCCCATTTCGGGCATGCGTACGTCCATGAGCACGATTTCAGGATGGTAGCGTCCGTACTGTTCGACGGCCTCGATACCGTTACTGGCCTCGATGAGCTGCACCGGGAGATGCTGCAGCAGCGACTTCAGCGTGCGACGGACACGGGCGTTATCATCGACGATCATAATGTGCATGGCAAGTACTGGATTGATCACTACCTGAAAGAACGAAGACTCCCGCGCCATACTCAATGGGCGGCGATGCCTATTTCCATAGGCAGCGATACCTATATTTCGGGGAAGGATCAGATAAGCGCGCGGTGCTGGAGGGCGAAACGAAGAAGGGCGTTGATGCCGGAGATGTTCAGCTTGCGGCAGATGTTGGCGCGGTGATGATCGACGGTGCGCGGACTCACCGAGAGCATCTCCGCGATTTCCGCCGTGGTGTGATCCCGCGCCACGAGCCGGAGTACGCGCCGCTCGGTGGGCGTAAGCAAGTCGAGGCCGTGTACGGTATCCATCGCATCCCCTGCGCGGGTGCGGGACTTCAGCGCGGCGCTGGTGAGGGCGGGACTGACGAAATATTCTCCCATCGCCACGGCATCGATGCAGCGCACAATTTCCGCCGTGGCGCTGTCCTTGAGCACATAGCCGAGTACACCGATGTCCATGGCATCGTTGAACATCTCCTCGTCGTCATAGGCGGTGAGGATGATGATCCGAGTTTCCTTCGATTCGGAGAGGGCTTCACGAGCGACGGCGAGCCCGCTCATCGCCGGCATGCGCAGATCGAGGACGGCAATTTCCGGGCGTATACCCCGCAGCCGCTGCAGGGCGGTGGGACCGTCATTCGCCTCAGCGACCACGCTAAAGTGACCGATGTTCTCGATCACCTGCCGGAGTCCCGTCAGAAACAACGGGTGATCGTCGGCGACCAGTATCGAGAGTGTCTCAGGCATGCATTACTCCGAGCTGTTCTGTTTTCGCCATGCCGATGGAATCCGTAACAACCGGAATTTCGAGTTCAAGCCGTGTTCCCGCTCCCTCCTCACTGGCAACCAGCATGCTTCCCCCCAGCATCTTCACGCGCTGCCTGATGCCGTGAAGGCCGAATCCCCCGCCTCCCACAGCTGCAGGATCGAAACCCCTGCCGTTGTCTTCGATCGAAAGCTGTACATTCCCGTTGCGCCGTTGCAGCCGGACCGACGCTTCGGTGGCCTCGGCGTGCCGGAGAATGTTATTCACACCCTCCTGTGTGATACGGAACAGTGTGATCTCCTTTTCCTTGTCGAGAACGCCGTCGATGGCCTCGATATCCGTTTGGATACTGAGAGGAGTGTTCTCATCGAGACGCTTGAGCATGCCCCTGAGCGCGCTGGAGATGCCGTACTCGTCGATCTGAAACGGGCGCAGGTCGCGGGACATGCGCCGTACACCTTCGAGGGACGCCGTTATCGTGTTGACACCTTCCAGCACATGCTCCCGAGCGTCGGGCTCTTCGATCGCCATGAGAAGGCGGTTCTTCACGACAATCAGGTCCTGACACAGTGTGTCGTGCAGCTCGTAGGCGAGACGTGAACGCTCCTCTTCCTGTGAAGCAATAAGGCGACGGGAGAACAGCTCCTGCGCCTTCCGTTCCCGGCGTTCGTTTTCCGCCTGCATCTCTGCCGCTTCAGCGGCGAGCGAACGCGCCCGGTATTCCGCCGCCTTCGCTCGCAGTTCACCCTGTTTCCTTCTCTGTTGCAGATAGCGCACGATGAAGCCGGCAAGAATGAGAAGAAGGGCGCTCACACCGATGAACACCCACCGGAGCAGCGACTCCCTAGCGAGCCGTTCATTCTGCAGCACCTGTTCCTTGTGCGCGAGGTTAAGCGAGTCCGTGGCGACACGGAGCGCGGCATCCTTCTGTCCCATGCGGAGACGCTGCAGGTCGAGGTCCTGCGCGAGGAGAGTCAGCGTCTGTTCCTTCTGTTGTGCTTCGAGTTCCCTTCGCAGCAGCAGTTCCGCCTGCAGGACGCGGTCCTTTTCGAGCAGGTCGATGGCGTGCTGTTTTTCGGCTGCTCCGTACTTCGCGTTGAATTCCTCGATGCGTTTGCGGGAGGACTGACTGCTGAGGGAATCCGAGAGCAGTTTGAATTTTTGAAATGACCGGAACGCGTTTTCGAAGTCCCCGCGCTGCGCATTGGCTTGATAGATCACCTCGTGGGCGCACATGCGGGTATACAGGTCTAGAACTTCATCATTGTATTGCAGAGCCTCCTTCGCGAAAGAGATCCCGTCCGCATACTTCCCCAGACAGTTGTTATGATACCCGAGATTGACGAGGCATTTCACCGCAAGCTGCCGCATGCCGTGTGATTCAGCGAACAACTTCGCGCGCATGAGATAAAGCAGAGCGCGCTCATGCTTCTGTTCCCGTCTGTAGAGCCCGGCAATGTTCATGCTGACCTGGGCGACGATGTCCTTCAGTCCCAGTTTCTCTCCCAGCTCGATGGCCTGCTCGTAGGATTCCATCGCCTTTTCCGTCTTCCCTATGCGCTTGTAGTCCTCCGCCCTGTTGTTAAACAGGTGAGCGAGTGCGTTTTCATTGCGCTGTTTCCGCAGCAGCGGTTCCGCGCGCTCGTAATAGCTGAGTCCGCGGTACAGATCATCCTGGAGAATACCTATATGCATGAGTGTCACCGCCATACCCGCAACATCATCACGTGCCTCCTGCAATGTCAGTGTCTGCTCGCGGTATTGAATCGCCTCAGCCTTTTTCCCGAGATAGGTGCAGCAACTGCCGAGGTTTGAAAGCACAGACAGCAGTCGACTGGTATCTCTTCTGGCGGAGTAGTACGCGGCGCAGTGTTGGAGAAGACGCATCGCATCCACGTTGTTTCCCTGCATGGAGAGCAATCCCGCCTCGGTGTTCATGCACTTGATCATGCCTGCACTGTCGGCAGCGGCACGATACAGCTGCGACGCTTCACGAATAACGGCTGCCCCCTTTGCAAGATCACCGCGTCGTGCCGTGAACCAGCCCCGCATCATCATGGCGCCAGCGCGGCGCGGCGTATCGTCCAGCGCCTTTGCCAGTTTCTCGGCAGTTCCGTAATACTCCAGGGCCTTGTTCGGATTGGTATTCCGCCATGCCGCGCCGAGATCGAGCTGCAGCTGCACTCGGTGCGTGTCCGCCGTGGCATACGCGTCGAGTTCCTTCTCGAGTCGGGAGATCTTATCCGGCTGTGCAAGCAAGCCACTGATCGGAAGAATCCCTAGCAGGACGACGCAAAACCCTGAAATCGTCATTCTCTTCATGATATGCCTACACACATGGTTGGATCATACACGGATGTGAATGGATGTGACCACTTCGATTGTACTGGGTATGTGCACGAATACGTTAGCTCACGCACGCGACCTGCCCACAGACGTCTATATGAAGATGTTGTTGTCTGAAATATCGTGCTCGGGAGATACGAATGCAAGTACCAGATCCACAAGTCATCGTGCGTGATACGAGAACAACAGCTTCGTCTATTTAAGACTAATACGGTCGATGCTTTACCGCAATGGGCATCGCCACTCATTTTCATAGGCAGCCTTACCCATTTGAAAGGCAACCACCAGCCTTCGTCCCGCAGAGCGGGACTTCGGCTCGGCTAGCCGAATTCACAGAAAACCCAGACGATATCATCGTGAAATCGTCTGGGCATTCTGTGCATCATTCTGTGGGATCCGTGGTTGTCTTTTACTTCATCAACACCATCTGCTTCACCAGCACCGCTTCTGCTGTTTCGAGACGATAGAAATAGATTCCGGAGGGTAACCCTGATGCATCAAAGCTCACAGAATGCTGACCTCCTGCCTCCTGCTTCCTCGCCCCGGCGAGCCTTCGGCTCCCTCCTGCTGACCATACTTCCCTCCCCAGAGCATCAGTCACGATCAGCCGCACCGCCATCGGCCTCGGCAGCTCAAAGCTGATTGTGGTCGAGGGATTGAACGGATTCGGGTAGTTCTGATGTAAGATACAGGATGCAGGGAGCGGACGATCCTGCTCCACCGCAGTGGTGGACTCCGGCACCGATAGCGTACGGCGGTCGGTAAACACGCGTCCGCCGGTTTCCAGCGACATGCTGATCGTTACATGCGTGATGCCTGCGTCGATAGTGACGTCGAGGCTGTCGCGTACTGTTGCTTCCGGCTGCAGCGTGGTGAAGCTATAGTTGGGATCTCCGACCTCTGAAACGCCGCTGCTCAGGAAGCTCATCTTCGCCTCGGGCGCGCCAGCATCCGCACCGCCGACGTTCTTCACCTCGAAACGGATGCGGCAGCGCGTCGGACCAGAGGCTTCGTCGCGCACGATGTCCGCATCCCAAAGAGAAAGCGCGGGGAGCAGCATCATGCTTCCAGTCATTGTGGCGAGATTCGTCAACCTGGTTTGCACATTTCCGAACGGACCGATGATGGAGTCGATCTCCGCCACCAGGTCGGTCTGTTTGCTCGCAGCCGGATTGGCAACGTATTCCGCAAGCGCAACGGAGAGAACATTCCGCCGTGTATTGAGCAGCTGCATGCGCGCGAGCGTGTAATAGTAATCCCCGCGCAGCGTTTCATCCTGGTAGAGCTGCGCACGATCCACACCCAATAGCGGACGCTGCAGGCGGTCCACTTCTGCCACCAGATCCTTGCCGCTGCGGCGCAGCGCATCGAATTCAGCTTCGATATACTGCGTGTCACCTGCCTCCACTTTCGACCTGAGCTCCTGCAGCAGTGCGAAGTCTGCGTCGATGATGGGATTGACAATTGTAGTAGCTGATTTCCGGAATACCGAAAGGCTATTCTCCTGCTGCACGATGCCTCCCTGTGTGGGATCGAAGATCGCTTCGCCTGCCTCGCGTAGTGCCGAGGGGACCGAACCGAGTTCGGGGATTGTCTCCGTCGAGGTCATGTACAGGAA
>PKTF01000263.1 GCA_002869275.1 Ignavibacteria bacterium
CGACCCTGCACCTCTCCGCGGCGGAGCCGGGATTGTACTGTTCGATATCCATTCCGACTCTTGTCCGGGATGACAACACAGGTTTTTATGCACCCTCGCCTTTTCCGGCGACGGTGACCGTGCATAATCTCGGAGGGGTGGTCAGCGATTCCCTGTATGCTGAACTGGAGATCCCTCCGGACCTGGAGTACGTGCTTCCCGATTCTCCCGCGGGATACCGCAAGCTGATGAATCAGGCCCTGCTGCCTCCCGGACAGCAGTCTACAGTGCAGTGGATGCTGCGTCCCAGGCGCGCGGAGATGCATAACAGGGTGGTGCCGATTCGTTCCGTCGTTCCGCAGGGTACGGACAGGTCCACGCACTGCTCCGTCGCGCTCACCCTGCCGCCGTGGCGTAACCCGGCTTTCTCCACCACTTTGCAGCAGTCCGCGGGACGTGTTTTCTGCTCTGGGGAATCCGTAACGCTTGCCGCGGATACAGGCTTCGCGGATTACTTATGGTCGACCGGTGAGAAGGACAGGAGCATCACCGTAACCGAAAGCGGCACGTACTACTGCACGGTCTGGAACGCCATGGGCCGTCTGGGCCGCTCCGATACCGTAGTTGCGGTGAAGCACCCCCTCCCTCAGCCCATGCTCATGGTCTTCGGCCAGCTGCCTCTGTGTTTCGGAGACAGCCTGCAGCTGACTCCGGGCGGGGACTTCGTGGAATATCAATGGAACACCGGCGAAACGGAATCCATCCTGACGGTGAAGTCCGCCGGGACGTATTTCGTCCACGTGACGGATGCGAACGGCTGCATGGGCTACTCCGATACGCTCGTTGTGACCATGCTTCCGCCGCCGGTCAAGCCTGTCATTACCCGTGAAGGGGACCTTCTGCGTACAGGCATGTATCCACAGTACCAGTGGTACCGCGACGGACAGCCGGTACCCGGGGCGACTGCCGATTCACTCGTGCTGCGCGAAACTGGAAGCTATACCGTTCTCGTCACCGGAGATAATGGATGCACGAACAGCTCCGAGCCGCTTGTTGTGGCAGTTCTCGGCATGGAATCCCTGCACGCCTCCGCATTCGAATTCTCACTGTACCCCAATCCAGCGTATGGCGAGGTGTTGCTGCGCGTCGATTTGCCGAGTGCGGGCATGTTGCATATCGCGCTCGTCGATATGCTCGGGCGACAGGTGCGAATTGTGGAGCGGCGGACTTCGTCAGGCACCGTGCACGAGATCATCGATCTCGAGGGACTGGCTCCGGGCATGTACTTGCTGCGGCTGTCGACTGATAGTCGGCATACGAGCCGAACCATGATGCTTCTGCACGAATAGCAGCGGAAAGCGAGGAGCACACATCCTCTCACCCTCAGTACCATCATCCTCCCAGACAATCGCAGATTTTTCGTGGTACCACCTATGGATATAGGTGGTACCACCTATTGTACATTGAAAGGGAAATGCGTCTTTTATCAGGGAACATTCGAGACGCTCTCACCGCATTGAAGCTGAGAACACAGCGGTGAATGCACGGCAGGTATGAGAGCAACAGAAGACAGTGGCGGCAGCGCCTGAGCCGCCCCGCACAGGAGGGCAGGAATTCGAGGGATGGATACGAGGTCATTCATCACGTGAGAGGGACGATGACCGTCGTATGAAAGCGGACGAAACGAGGGTTTGTCCGCTTTCTCTATTTCAGTCAAATCACGGCATTCTGGAGAATGGCGGCAGGGACACTGCCTCCATCCTCCAGCGCCATTTCTCATGTGAGGGTTCTGAAATACTCACTACGCTCCGAAGTGGCGAAGATTCCATGTGAAACTCAGAAGCACATAGCGCTGCAGGACGTTGCTGCGTGCGTCTTCGATATAGCTTTCGGTGATCGAGCGAACGATGCTGTTGTTCTGTCCGAGAATGTCGTACACGGTCAGCCGGATTTCGCCGCTTTCATTCGGGAATACTTTTTTCCCGAGGCTCACCGTCCAGAGCAGGTAGTCATCGTTGTACGTATCCGAGAGTCCGCTGTAATACTGATGCGCGAGATTCGTGTTGAATACGAAACCGCCCCACATGATCCAGTTGAGGCGCAGCCGTGTGGACTGCGAATAGTAATCGGTATTCGACACGGTCGCCGCGGAGTTTTGCAGCCAGTTGTACCGTGCATCCGAGGAGAGGGTGAAATCGAAATCAGGGCTGATATTACTGGCGAGTACGACGCCGATACTGCCCGTCTGCGTGGAAGATTCGTTCTGGATGCCGTTGATGAGTCCGGGAGTTTCCGAGACCGTGCCTGAGAGATTGATGTTCAGGTTCGAACTGAGAAAGGACACAGGCAGACCGTAGGTCATGAAACCGCGCAGCGAGTATTGACCATCGAAGTTCTCCGGACGAGACAGCTGCGTGCCGCCGGAGAGGGGAACGCCGTAGAGCGTGGTGTCCTGTCCCGCAAATACCGTGCTGCTGCCGATGTAGTTGTCCGTGACGCTTGCCGATGCGAAGGCGAAGTAATAGGATCCGTTCGCCAGGTCCGTCGATTTGTAGCGCATGCCGACGAAGTTCGTGACGCTCTGTTCCAGTTCCGGATTACCGATGGACTGCAGCAGTGGATTGTTGTTGTCGAGCACATCCTGCAGCTGCTCGACACTCGGCGCCTGTGTGCGGTTCCGGAAGAAAATGTGTATGTCCTTGTTCGGTGCGATATCCCATCGCAGACGTGCCTGCGGTCGGAAGGTCCCGTAGCTGCGCTCGAGCGTTCCCGAGGAAGGGTAGATCTGATCACTCTGCAGCGTCGACCACTGGTATCCCAGGTCGGCGTTCACGTCGATCGCACCGTAGTTATAGCGCAATCCGACACTGGCGGCGTTGGTGAAATACTGGCTGGTGAACTCATTGCTCAGCGTCGTGTTGAGGATATCGGTTTCACCCTGCACAAGGCCTCTGTCCCAGGTCTTCTTGTCCGAGGCATTTTCGTTGTACGAGGCGTCGTGCCGCAGCATCAGCTGCGCATTCTCCGATAGGGGTTCGGTATAGCGCACGCTCGATTCCACGGACCAGCCATCTCGCTGCAGATTCGACCACTGGTCGAGGGTATCGGATTCGGAACCACTGTCATAGCTGATGAAATCGGAATAGAGCGTGTTGTCACCGCTGTTGTGACTGTAGCCGTTTTCGACTCCCCAGGAGATTGTGCGGCCTTCGGTTTCAAACTTGTGCCGGTACAGCAGTTCATTCGAAAAATTCAGTCCCGACAGATCCGAAGCGAAGTCTGTCGCGCTGGTGTTGAGCAGGCTCCCGAGCTGCTGCGTCTCTGCCAGTGCGAAGCTGTTTCCCTTGTTTTGCTGTACCGAGAGTCTGGGGCGGATCAGCAGGGAGTTCGACTCATCCATATTCCACTCGATGCGCATGTTCAGACGGTGGTTCATGTTCTCCGTCGCGGCATCTTCTTCTTCGCTGTACAGCTGCCCTTCGGAACCCGGCAGCAGGTACTCGCGAAACAGTCCGTTATTCGCTTCGTTGTCGCTGTAGTTGAAAAAGTAATTTCCGGAGACTTCGACGTCCTTACCCCAGTTGTCGATGTAGTTCAGTCCGAAAGCGTGTGTCGTGGCGATGCCGTTCTGCGTGTCGACGAGAAAATCGGAAACGTCCCCTCCGCCCGGCGGACGCATGCCACCGCCCCCACGGCTCCGTCCGCCGCCGCGGCTCCGTCCGCCGCCGCGGAAACCTCGCATGCCGCTGGACATGACACCGAGCAGATCTTCGCTGGAGAAATTCTGCTCGTTGACGTTATTGGACATCGCCAGGAGGGTCCAGCGTTGTTCGCCGTTGAAGATACTGTATGACGCCCCCGACCGATAATAGCCGTTCTCACCATACCCGCCGTAGAACTTTCCGAAGCGTGCATTTCGTGCACTGGCGCGCGTGATGATGTTCATGGCCTTGACCTCGTCGCCGTCGTTGAAGCCGGTGAACTGCGATTGTTCACTCTGCTGGTCATAGATCTGCACGCGCTGAATGATGTTTGCCGGGATATTGCGCAGCGCGGCTCGCGGATCACTTCCGAAGAAGCGCTTGCCGTCCATTTTGACATCTTTTACTTCTTCTCCCTGCGCTTCGACGCCCTTTTCGGTCACCACGATGCCCGGCATCTTCCGCACGAGATCCTCGGCAGTGGCGTCACGATCGATTTTATAGGCTTCGGCATGGAATTCCGATGTATCGCCTTTGAGTACGGCGATCGGCGCCTGTCCGGTGACCTCCACCGGATCCATGCGGACGATATCCTCAGGGATGGTGATGAAGCCGAGATCCACCGGACGGTCTTTCACCTCAATATCGATGAAGGTGGTCAGGTGTCCGATGTAGGTGATTTTCACCGTGAAATTACCCTTTCGGCCATTTCGTATCATGAAAGACCCATTGCGATCCGCCACCGTGCCCGAGACCACTGCCGAATCCGGCAGGCTGATCAGCAGCACGTTGGCGCCGATCAGGGGTTTGTTTGTGCCGTCCTGCATCAGCATGCCGGTGACGGGTCGGGGCTGTGCGTGCAGAGCCGCCGTGAGTATGAGAAGAAACAGGGAAACAAACGTTGTTTTCATTGATCAGCCTTTGTGAAATATCAGCTGTTGGACACCTTGCGGGCGGCGAGGTTTCATGGCGGATGTAACAATAATCCTCGTGCCGACCACCATAAATGCGAGTGCGAAATATGCATATTTTCGCGCGAACAATTGTCTGTCCAAGCCGCGGCAGGTCATAAATCCGCCCCCATGAATCCTGGCTGAACATCCCCCGTATACGCCCCCATACACTTCCTGCATTTATGCGACGACGCCGCTCAAGGGAAGGATGAGCAGCGACATCACCGCCGATATCCATGGCGAATACGCCATTCTACATACATACGACTTAGCGTTTACAAACGATATACTCACGAGGAGGATGCCATGAAGTATTGTGCACTCGCTCTCATCCTGCTGTTCCCCGTTGTCCTGCACGCATCGTCGTCCCAGGTGGATGTCATTCGTTACAGCGCAGACATCTCCATCGATGTAGAGCAGAAATCCATTGCCGCGATCGTCAACATTCAGCTCACCAATTGCACTGATATTGAGCTGAACAGTATTCCGCTCGATCTTATCGGACTGACGGTCAGTTCGGTTTCCGTCGATCACGTCGCCGCCACCTGGGTCCATGATTTCGGCGTATTGACAATCTATCCCGACATGGCCATCCGCAAAGGTGACACCGTGTCGGTGCGCATCATTTATGGCGGATTGCCGCAGAGCGAGGACGGTCGCGGTCCGGTATTCGGTGAGGTCAGCTACTGCCTGCCGCAGAGCAAAAGCCTCGAGTACCTGTGCACCACCTCGCACTGGCTGCCGACCAACAACCTGATCTGCGACAAAGCGTTGTATGATCTCACTTTTGAAGTAGATGCCGAGCTCTATGCCGTGTCGATCGGATCACTCGTCGATGTCGCGGCGCAGAACGGTCACAGCCGCTACCGCTGGATCGAGGACGTCCCCACTCCACCGCATGCGGTGGTCTGGGCGATTGCCGATTACGTACGGCTGCAGCAATCGATCGAGGGGATTCCCGCCGAGTACTATGTCCTGCGCCGGGACGAAGCAAAAGCGCTGGAATATTTTTCCACCATTCCCGACATGATCAAGCTGTACACCGATATTCTCGGTGACTGGCCGGTCGAAAAGATCGGGTTTTGCTGGGTGCCGGAGGGTACCGTCGAAGGACAGGGCATGATTCCCTTCAACACTGAGAACTGGGGCCTCAAGGCCAGCGGTTCGGAAGCGCATGATATCGCACATCACTGGTTCGGCAATTCGCTGACGCCTTCCGATGTAAGCGAAAACTGGCTCAGCGATGGCTTCGCCACATACCTCGAGTGGCTTTATCGTGCACAGCGTGACAATGAAGACGGCATTGACGGGCTGGCGAAAAAAATGATTCCGGCATATCGGGATGAAATCGCCGTCGGCGAAGGCGCAATTCCCCTGCACGATTTCCGAAGCCATATCGAGGATAATTATCCCGGCACCATCCGCTTCAAAGGCGCGCTCGTGCTCAATATGCTGCGGCATGTGATGGGGGATGAACATTTCCACAAGGGATTGCGCGAGTACGTCTCTGAATATGCCGGCCGGTCGGTGACCACGGCAGTGTTTCAGCAGGCGATGGAGAAGCATTCGCTCACACCCCTCAACGATTTCATGCAGCAATGGGTGTTTCGTCCGGGCTGGCCGGTGTATGCGCTGACGCGCTTCTGCGAGCAGCCCGACGGTCCGTTCAAGCTGTGTGTCAAGCAGACGCAGGCGAGTCTCGGCTGGCCCTATTTCACAATGCCGCTCGAAATCGACCTCTATACCGTGACCGGCGACACCCTGCGTGTCACCCGCCAGGGACAGGCGGTGGAAAACGACATGATCGTGGTGGACGAAATTCAGGACCGTAATGTCATCGGCTGGAAATTCGATCCCGACGGCTGGCTGCTCAAGGAG
>PKTF01000067.1 GCA_002869275.1 Ignavibacteria bacterium
TGGCGGGCGCTGCTCAGTTCGTTGAGCTTGACGATCTGACCAACGGTCACACGATACTTTTTCGCCAGCTTGTAGAGGGATTCACCGCGGCGCACTTTGTGCTCCACAATGACGGTCTCTATTGCCTTGCGCACCGGATAGTTACCGATGTTGGAAGCGAACGTTTTTTTTCTGCCGATCGGCAGGTGAATCTCGAACGGCTGCGGCGGAGTCACCGGCTGCAGCAGGGTGGGATTGTAGGTCTGGAATTCCTCGACGGTGAGTCCCACGCACTCAGCGAGATCCTTGACATGGTACGGCTTGCTGACGCTTACCGATTCCGTCACGAGAGGCTTCTGGTAGTTGATTGCGGTGAAATCATATTCACTCGTGTCGAGCGCGATGATCGTCGTCGCGATATAGCGCGGCACGTAATTCTGGGTTTCCTTCGGAAGGTATTTCCGGATCTCCCAGTACGTCGGCTTCTCTTTCCCGCTCTTCCGAATCGCCCTGCTGATACGTCCCGAACCCGCGTTATAGGCGGCGAGTGCGAGGTGCCAGTCGTCGAAACGATTGTACAGGTCTCGCAGATGCCGCGCCGCGGCACGCGTGGCCTTCACCGGATCACGGCGTTCGTCGGTGTACCAGTCCCCTTTCAATCCATACATCTCTCCGGTGGATTTCAGGAACTGCCACAGTCCCACACACGCCGCCCAGGATCGCGCCATCGGATTGACACCGCTCTCGATCATGCTGAGATGGATGAGTTCCTCCGGGATTCCCTCCTCCTGGAGAATCGGCCGCATGACCGGGAAGTAGCGTCCCGAACGCTCGAGCCACTTCACGAAATGCTTGCGCATCTTCGTTGTGAAGTACACGATGTTCTTCTCCACCTCCTTGTTCAGGGGCAACGGCACGGTGGTCGGAGGCGGCTCCTTGAACGTCAGCACCGAAAGGTCCACGTCGTCGGTTTCCACACTCTCGTCGGCCAGAAGCTGCAGGGCCGACATGGGCACCTCCACGTCGCTCTGTTCGATCGTCATGGCGCAGCGGCGATACACTGCCGTCAGTCTTGCCAGCAAACCGTTGTAAATGTCATCCGATTCGATGTCCGGGAGATAGCTCGCGCGGTCCATCTTCTCCGAGGCCAGGCTGCACTGCTCCAGCGCATTGAGCGTGTCACCGTTCTCAAGGGCCTTGCTCGCCAGCAGAATGTGCAGACGGGCTCGATCGAGCAGCGGCTCTTTCTCGGCTTCGATGACATCGGGTGTGGCAGGAATCTCCGTGATTTCCAGTTCAGGGCGCGGCAGCACGGGTGCGAGCGAGTCTGGAGTCATCGCGACAATATCCGTACCCTGCGAAGTGTCTGCCTCGCTGCGCGTCATCTCCTTCTGCGAAGAGCATGCGGACATGACGACAACCAGAATGACTGCGAGAAATGATACCTGTATTCCCTGCCGGTCTCGGACGCGGTAGAAAGTCATACAACCTCGGATCGGAATGGATAGAACAAACGGGCGTACAGTACAATGCTGCCGTTCGACACACGGGACGAATACGGCTCATTGGATGCATACAAAAAAACTACGAACCCGCCTTGAGAAAATCAATGAAATGAACCGCCTAAGATATATATTTTTCAACGAATAAGCGGTCACAAAAAAACCTGGTTATCGTGTTTCCGTCTCCGGCTGTGTCGCTGGAGACTGTGCGGGGACCTGTTGCTGTGAAGGATCCACGACCTCGAAAATGAGCACGCCGAAGGTACGGTTGGGCTCAATAAACTGCTCGAGAATGCGATACGCGGGATTCGCCTCGAAGAACTCCATGGGTACGTCTCCGCCGAACTGCGAGTTCCCGTAGTGGCTGTCCCACACGAGCACATCGCCGGGCTGCGCATCCTTGAGGGTGATCATCTGCAGCGGACGGTCGCGGTCCTTGTCATTGATACTGATATCGGCGAAATACCGGAAGAGCACATGGTTACCGTACAGCGGGCGCTCCTGAAATTCTTCCGGCTGCTCGAGATACCACTCGGCAGCCTGCTTCACCGTCGCCGCCTCCGCATCCAGTTCGCGGGGTTTCTCGGCATAAACGGTCCAGCCCACCGTCGCGATCAGCAGCACTGCGACCAGCAGCTGCCCGTTTATTATCCTTGCCGAAACGAAAAGCAAAGCCAGGAACAACACTCCGATCACCATGATCACGTGATCGTAGCGACTTTCCTCGATCAGGACGAGTCCGTTGGTGTCATACCCGAGGAACACCACGAAAAGCAGAGCCGTCACGGCAAGCAACCCGAGGGCGATGCTGCGTTTCCTGCTGTCGAACAGGGTGTTCACCCCCATTCCCGCGTAGAGCGCGGTCAGTGGTGCGATCGACAGCATGTAGCGCCAGTGACCGGGATTGGCGCCGAAATTCGGCACGTCCCAGGCTGAGATGACCGACCAGGCAAACATGATCGTGAACGTGAAAAACAGGAAACCCCGCTGCATGACCTGGTCCATCGCCTTGCCGGGGGGAAAAAGATGCTTCCAGTACCCGAGGGTGAGCAGGGGCAGCACGATTGGCCCGACCATGAACACGTAGGTTTCGAAATAATGCCAGAATGGTTTATGAGGCACTTCCACACCAAGGCCGATGCGCTGCATGTCGTCGAGCAGCCAGGTGGGATTGCCCGTATGCAGCCAGCCGATCAGTGCGAGCGTCACCGGAGTCCACGCGAGCACGAGGAAAGGAATCCAGCGCTTCTTGAGAAGGAAAATCAGTCCCATACCGAGGCTGACCAGAGCGAATTCCTGCCTGATTGCAAAAATATACGAGGACGTAATCGCCGCCCACACCCATTGTTCCCGGTAATAGAAGTACAGTGACAGTACAAGGAAGAGCGCCGCGGTGATTTCGCTGTAGGAGCGGAAGGAAATCTGCAGAAACAGCGGCTGTGCGGCGAGAAAAATGGCCGCCACGGAAGCGTTCTTCATCTTGAAGGCACGGCCGAGCTTGTAGGTCATCACCACGGTAAGCCCGGCGATGGCGGCATGCGCGAGGGCCACGCCCGTGAAGCCGAACAGCCCGGGAAGCACCAGCAGGATTTTCCACCCCGGCTTGGGCTGATTTCCCATGATGCTGAACGGATCACCCCAGAACTGACGGATGTTGCGGTAATGCCCTATCTCGTCATCCTGATAGAAGCCGGTCGATCCACTGCTGAACCAGTAATACAGAAGCACGAGCAGCGGCAGCAGCAGCCAGATATAGCGGTCGAGGAATTCGTCGAGATCGAAGGTGGAAAGACGGTAATCGTCCTTCGCTCGTTTCGTCTGCTGACGTTTAACGGATTTTGTTTTTGCCATGACTGCTCAGCTCCGCTCGTTGGTGAGGCTGCGTTCATACAGCTGTTCGATTCCCTCGGCCATGTGCTCCCAGGAGTATTTCTTGCGCTCCTCGATCACATTGGCGCGGTAATCCTCGAAACAATCCTTTTCGAAATATTCCACCACGGCCTCCGCGAGTGCATGCGGCCGTTCGGGTGGAACCATGGTGCCGGTCCTGCCGGTGATCACGACCTCACCCAGCCCTCCGACATCCGTGGCGATCACCGGACGATGAAAGTTATACGCGATCTGGATGATGCCGCTCTGGGTGGCGGACTTGTACGGCAGCGTCATCACATCGGCAGCAGAAAAAAACACGCCAACTTCTTCATTCGGTACGTAGTCGGAGTGAAAAAGTACGTAGTTACCGATACCGAGGCGGGCAACCTGTTCGCGGTAATGCTGTTCGTTGTTATAGAATTCGCCGACGACCAGAAGTTTCACCTTCATGCGTTCGAGTATCGCAGGCATGGCATCGAGAATGACGTCGAGTCCCTTGTAATCGCGCACATAGCCGAAAAACAAGAGCACGCGGTCATCGGCCGCAAGGTCCATCGATGCATCCACTCGACGCAGCTGCTCGCGGGCCTCCCCGCGTGTCTGTTCGTCTCCAAAGATCTCGTAGACAGGATGCGGGAGGTAGCTCAGGAGCGGATCGCGATGCCAGAGCTTCAGGTCGCGCTCCACAGCGCGGGACTGCACGACGTAGCTGTCGATGAAACGAAATGCGAATCGCGTCAGCAGCTTGTCGCCCGGCCGCCGCTCGTGGGGAATGATATTATCGCAGATAAACATCGATTTCGTCTTCCGCCCCCAGCGTGCGATAGCGGCGATCGTGCCGTACGAGGGGGCAAAAAACGGCATCCAGAACTTGAACACGATCAGGTCGGGCTGAAGGGCACGTACGCGGAAGCCTGTGCGGATCCAGTTGAATGGATTGATCGAATCGATCCACTGGACGGATTCGACGGGAATGCCGGCGTCTCCGGATTCGTCCTGAGATTTACCGGGAAAAAGAAGCTTCGGATACTGGCGCGAGAATGTAACGATGCGTACGTCATGCGACCGCGAAAGGTACTTCCACAGCAGTCCGACATAATGCGCGATGCCTCCCCGCAGTGGATAGGCCGTACCGATCAATACGATTTTCATGAGTTGGAGCTGCTCTCCTGTCCGACCCAGCGCTGCACCGCGTCGAAGACTCGATCGACCTCGAGGTGTTCCATGCACTGGTATTCCTCGTTCCGGCACGTGGCCTGGAAAAAGCAGGTGCAGGGCTTCGAAGGCTCGAGGATTTCTCCGCGGCCGTAGAGCTCAAATTCATGCCGGTTGAAAATATTGTTGAACAGCACGAGCGGACGTTTGAGTCCGATCGCGAGGTGCATGGCCATGGTGACGGCAGAGACGATGACGTCGCATCGGTCCATGAGCGCGATAAACGTCTGCAGTGGGAAATGGCCCAGATAGAGCCCGCCTGAACGTTTGGCGAGGCGTTCGTTCTTTTCGTGCTCCTGTTCACCGCCGAGAAACAACGGCTGAAATCCCTCAGCCCGGCAGCGACGAGCAAGCTCAGCCCAGTTCTCTTCATCCCACAGACGGCTGGTCCAGCGTCCCCCGCAGCCGGTATTGAGGCCGATAATCGGCTTCCCGGTATCCACGGCGAGTCCAAGAGACATGGCGGCCGCTTCGATATCGAATGGCTGCTGCACGTCGAGCTGATACTCCTCGCCCTTCCACTCGTAGCCGCAGATCTCGAACATTTCCTCGACATAGTGCTTGGTGTTCGCCTGGTTGACGTCGTCGAAAATGCCGGTGTGGAATTTGTGCACCGCGTCGTCGTCGATCGGAGCGCAGATGCCGTTGCGGATGGTAAAGCCTTTCTTCACGCTGGCTTCCAGCCGGTCGAGGATGGCACAGGCCTCCCGGTCCTTGTCGAGATTGATGACAAGGTCGAAATTCACGGCGAGAAGTGAAATGACACTTGCCATATCGAAGCGGAGTTTGTAGTCCACCGATGCGGGAAGCACCTCCGGGGTCAACGTCAGCCACCAGATGCGTCCGGTGGGATACTCCGACCGCAATTTTTCAACGAGCGGTGTTGTGCGAATGACATCACCGATGGCACCCAGCTTGATGATGAGGATGTTGCGATCGGTCGGCTCGTAGTATCGGCAGTCGACGCAGTGCACGCCCTCCTGCTTGTGCGGTTTGCAGGGGATGTCACCTCGAAAATGCCGGCAGTCGGCCTTGAAGACGATGGATGCGCTCATGGTACTCGTGTTGTGATGGCGATGTGCTATTTCAGCGTTTGTCGAACGGTATAGTCTTGTACGTCAGCGTCATTTTTCGTGATCATCTCGGCAAGCAATCCGGTGGAGATCAACTGAATACCGATGAGCATCAGCAGGACGCCGAGCATCAGCATCGGACGATTGCCCACCGGATAACCCATGAGCCACTCGATGGTCAGCCAGACGTTGATCACGAAACCGGCGAGGAGCATCAGTCCGCCCATGGAACCGAACACGTGCAGCGGACGCTGCGTATACCGCGAGGTGAACATCACGGTCAACAGGTCGAGAAAGCCTTTGAAGAAACGGCTGAGCCCGAACTTTGTTTTACCGAACTTTCGCGGGTGATGCTGCACGACGAGCTCGGTGACGGAAAACCCGGCCATCTTTGCCAGCACCGGGATGTACCGGTGCATCTCGCCATAGACGTTGACTGACTTCACGACCTCATGGCGATACGCTTTGAGTCCGCAATTGAAGTCATGGATGTTGATGCCGGACATGCGACCGGTCACAAAATTAAAGAAGCGTGACGGAATGGTTTTCGAGATCGGGTCATACCGTTTCTTTTTCCACCCTGAAACCATATCCCACCCTTCCTCGATCTTCGCGATCAGCGCGGGAATTTCGGCCGGATCGTCCTGAAGATCCGCATCCATGGTGATGACGTATCGTCCCTCGGCTTCCTGGAAACCCACGGCCAGAGCAGCGGATTTTCCGTAGTTTCTTCTGAACCGAACGGCCTTGAATCGATGGTCTGCATCATGCAGATGTCGCATGACGGCAAAGGAGTCGTCCGAGCTGCCATCGTCAATGAACCA
>PKTF01000193.1 GCA_002869275.1 Ignavibacteria bacterium
CCTGTTTTTCGCACTGCAGAAAACAGGCGCGATCATGGTACCGGTGAATTATCGCCTGACTGTCCGCGAAATCAGTCATATAGTGGCTGACAGTGATCCCGCCCTGTTCATCTGGCAGCGGCAGTATGCGGATGCGGCACGTGAAGTAGGCGTGACTTTTCCCGCAGTGGTCTCGGCGGCGTTTGACGGCCACGACAGTATCGCCTCAAGGATGTTAAACGAGGCGTTCTCGGTCGAACCACTGCCGCAGGAAGTGCAATTCGATGATACGTGCATGATACTCTATACCTCGGGCACGACCGGAGCGCCAAAGGGGGCACGCATCACGCACGGCATGCTGTTCTGGAATTCCGTCAACACGAGCATGCGGCTCAACCTCGTCCAAAATGACGTGACACTCACCTTCGCCCCGTTCTTTCATACCGGGGGATGGAACGTGCTGACCACGCCATTTTTCCACCGGGGCGGCCATGTGATACTCCTGTCGAAATTCGATCCCGATCATGTGCTGCGACTCTGTGATGCAGCCGGCGTCACGGTGTTGTTCGGCGTACCGACGATGATGGACATGATGTACCGCGCGGACGCCTTTTCAACCTCCGCGCTCACGTCGGTGCGCTATGCCATCGTCGGTGGAGAGCCCATGCCCGTCGACCTGATTCGCACCTGGCAGGAGAAGGGTGTGCCCATCCGGCAGGGGTACGGATTGACCGAATTCGGTCCGAACGTGTTTTCGCTCAACGAAGAGGATGCTATACGGAAAATCGGCTCGATCGGTTTCCCGAATTTTTACATCGATACCCGGGTTGTGGATGACCATGACAGGGATGTCCCGCAGGGAGAAGTCGGAGAACTGCTCCTGCGCGGTCCGGTATGCACCCCCGGGTACTGGAACAATCCCGAAGCCACGGCGGCAGCCATCCGCGACGGCTGGATGCACACCGGAGACCTGGTCCGTGTCGACGAGGAGGGATATTTCTACGTCGTTGACCGCAAGAAAGAAATGTATATCAGTGGCGCCGAGAATGTCTATCCGGCGGAAATCGAGCAGTACCTGCGCACCCACCCTGACGTCGCGGCCGTGGCCGTCATCGGTGTGCCGGATGACACCTGGGGGGAAGTCGGCAAGGCCTTCGTCGTGCGTAAAACGGGACATGCATGTTCTGCGGAAGATATCCTCGGCTATTGCCGCGGGAATCTCGCGAAGTACAAGATTCCGAAGCATGTCGTGTTTCTCGACGCGCTCCCTGTCAGTGACAGCGGTAAAATTCTCAAGAAACAACTCAGGCAGCAGGAACATGAGCGGTAAGACTGTGCACGACATCAACACCGGCGATACGGCATCCTTCGCCAAAACGATCACCGAACACGACGTCTACGCCTTCGCGGGGATCACAGGGGATTTTAATCCTGTGCACATCAACGAGGAATATGCGAAGGAAAGCATGTTCGGGGCGCGCATCGCGCACGGAATTCTCTGTGCCGGACTCCTGTCGACCGTACTCGGGACCCATCTGCCGGGGCCCGGGGCGATCTACCTTTCTCAGAGCCTCTCCTTCCGAAAACCCGTATTTCTCGGAGATACGGTGAAAGCCGAAGTCGAGGCGGTGGAAATTATCACCGATAAGAATCGCGTACGTTTTGCCACGCGATGCTACAACCAGGACGGCGATATCGTCGCGGAAGGCGAATCGCTGCTGATGCCGCGAAAGGCATGACTTGCCTGTCGCGTGCCGACGATGTAAGTTAATTCTCTCTCATTAACATCAGATGTGAAGGAGCACCACCATGAAGTTTCGCCTTCTCCCGTTTTTTCTCGTCGCAGCCATGATGGTCTTTGTGGCATGTTCGGACGATGACGACGGTGACACGCCGGTCACCCCGAACAACACGATCACCATTTCCAACGTCGTACCGATCTCCGGTCCTATCGGATCTGAAGTACGGATTACGGGTTCGAATTTCGGCACGGATGCCGCCGAACTCAACATCACCTTCGGTGGCGTTACCGTGACGCCCGTGTCAGTGAAAGACAACGAAATCATCATCACGGTTCCGGCCGAACTCCCCATCGGCACAACCAACCTCATCATCCAGCGGAATACTGGTAAGGCCATTACCATCCAGTATACCGTGCAGGATCCCATCGTGGGACGCTGGGTGTCGGAAGGAACGAACGTGGCGCCGCTGCTCTCGGGTCAGCCGTTCCATATACGCAAAATCGAAGCGACGTTCAAGGAGGATGGATCCTACCTCGTCGTCCAGACTGATTCGTCCGGTACATCCCTGACCCTCACGGGGACCTATGTGGCGGACGAGGGCGGGGCTGCTGCTCCCAACGATATGATCCGCACGATCACGGTGAACCAGGCCGCACCGACCTCAGTTACTGCGGAGGGGATCTACGAAGTGACCGTCGGTACCACCGAGATCATGATGCAGTACGAGATCGCGCAGACTGCACCGCCCCTTACCGGCGTGACCAAGCCGACGCCCGCAGCCGGATTCGGAAGCACATCGGGTGGTGTTCTCGGTACGATCAATGTGCAAAAATACGTCAAACTCGACTAACCCGTTCTATGAATCGTATGTCGGGTAGAGTGCAGCTCTACCCGACAATACATTATTTGCCATTCTGTTGAGGTTCACGATGAGACGCATCCTGTTCCTGATGCTTCTGCTGACCACACCCATGCTTGCGCAGATGCCGGATTATCCGGTTGACGATGACAGGTCCAGTGGTATTCCAGACGAGCCAAAACCTGAGCTGCAGTTCATCGGATACATGTTCAATCGTTTCGCAACGACGAACGTCGCTCCGACGAACGAACTGCTGCGCGGGCAGATCATCGGCCGTCTTTTCGGAGCAAACACCACCACCACGGTCGACGAAACCGCGATGTATGGGGCGACTCGCTTTGTGCCGCTGTTCGTCTATCGCCCGTCCATCCTTGACGGCGCGGCCGTGTTTCGCAGTCTGCTCAAGGTCGACATGACCTGGGGCGATGCGAATTACGGTGTAGGAAACAACACGGGCGGCGGTATCAGCGGCGGAACGGTGAACATCCAGACGCTGATGGCGAACGTGGAACTGCGTCCGGCGGAAACCTGGAACGTGGTGGTCGGACTGCAGCGGCTGTTCGACAACGTGCGCGATCCCAACGTCAACACCCTGTGGACGAATCAGACCAGCAGCAACCGCCTGATGTTCTGGGGCACGCAGGGAGTGGGTGTGAGCAGCTACATGCAGCTGTCACCCGTCACCCAGGCCCGACTCGCCTATTATCAACTGTATGAAAATCAGATCCAGGTCGACGACGACGTCGTGCTGTGGATGGCCGATGCCGAGACGCGCGTGCATCCGCAGTGGGAGGTTGGCGGAAGCGCCTGGTATGTCCGTGACCGCGGTGCGGGAAGCGGCGGTGTGTCGGTGCTGGGACAGGGATTCAATTCCTCGCTCGCCAACTATAACGGTGCGGCGCGCCTGCAGCTCGATAATCCGAAATATGCTGCGGATGTGTTCTGGCTCGGACTCAACACCGCATACAATCGTGAGTTCGCCTCCGGCCGCTGGTGGGGAAGTGCGCTGGCCATGGCGAATATCGGGACCATCGACACGCTTGGTCCGAATGAAACGAGTGCGAAGCGCGTGGACATTTTTGGGTTGACGGGACACGGATCGCTGTACTATAAATTCGGCCAGACGAGAAACGACCGGGTAGGAATTGAAGCGCTGTACACATCGGGCGATCCCGACGGCGCGCTCGACGGTACGTACAACGGTGTGGTTACCGGAAACACCTGGGGTTCGCCGGTCGGTATCTACAGTTCGCATCGTGCCTTCCTTCTGTTCCCGGACGCGCAGGTCATCAACCGATACTATTCAGCGGTACACGATATCTCGAACCTCGGGTACGGGACCTCCGCTCTGTTCCTGAATTACTTCAATGACCTCGTCCCCAACAAATTCTCGATGAAACTGGGTGCGGCCGCGGCTCTTTCAAACGAGGAGCCCGCGTTAGGCGGCAGCTTCATCGGCTATGAGGTCAATGCCGAGTTTACATACACCTATGCCGTGTTTTTGAATTTCGGGCTGCATATGGCGTATATGGTGCCTGGAGATTTTTACGACAGCGCCTTCGTGCGCACGAGTGACACCCGTCCTGATGATCCCTGGGTGGTGTTCGCCACTATCGCCTGGCTGATGTTCTGATCGTTCCTGCTCAACCTCATTGCTGGTACCGCGCTATGAAATCTCTTCCACTTGCATTGCTGATCACCGTGACCATGATTGCCGGCTGTTCTTCCGCACGATTTTACCACGACGCTCCGCCACTGCTGTTCGACGAAGTCGATTACGGTTTCGCCATGACGAAGGCCGATATCAATGGCGTTACTGTTGCCTGGCATGACAGCGGGGGTAAAGGTCCAGCCCTGCTTCTGGTGCACGGACTCGCCAGCAACGCCGGTTTCTGGCGCTACAATGTTCCCGATCTGCACGCTGCGGGCTACCGCGTCATCGTCGTAGACCTCCCGGGCTACGGCAAATCCGGTAAGGCCTATGCCACGCCATACGGAATGAAATTCTATGCGGAGACGCTGGACGCGCTGCTCGGCCACCTCGACATCAAACGCGCGACCGTGGTCGGACATTCGATGGGATCGCAGATCGCCATGACCATGGTGCTCGGTGGAAGTCCGCATGTGCAGAAGCTGATATTGTTGTCTCCCGCGGGCATCGAGCGCTTCAAGGACGGTGAGGGACGCTGGCTGAAGGGCGCGGTGACGCCGGAATTCGTGATCAATACGCCGGAAGACCGTATCCGCATCAACCTCACATCGAATTTCTACAACTGGCGCGACGAGCTGGAGTGGATGGTGGAGGAACGCGCACGCATGGCAAAAGACCCTGATTTCGAACGTTTCGCATACACCGTGTCACGCTGCGTGGCTGCGATGATCGAAGAACCCGTCTGGCAGAAACTCGGGAGCATCAATGTGCCCGTAACCATCGTCGGGGGAGAGAACGATAACCTGATTCCCAATCCCTACCTCCACGGTTGACGCACACGCTCTGTCATGGAAGCTGGGGCCTCGGCGATCCCCGATGCCCGTCTGTACATGCTTGAGAATACGGGACACATGCTGCAGATCGAACAGCCCGAGCAGGTGAACCGCATCATTATCGAAGCGGCCGGAAAGTAGAAACGATCGTTTCTACTGAATAAACCACACCTTTCTGATCAGTCCGTCGGCGATTTCGTAAATCGCGATGGCCTCGAGCGTACTGAGACCCGGGACGCCGGTGACGATCTCGCGATCAATGACCGTGTCGCCGTAGGTGATGCGGTTGACCAGCTTGCAGTGCAAATCGGGCGCCTTCTCGAACAGCGTTGCATATACGTCGCGCATCGCTGTGCGTCCTGTGTGTGTCGGGGTGTCGGGAAAGGTATAGAGCTGAACGTCGGGGTGATACACTTCCACAAAGGCATCGAGATTGCGTGCATTGTAGGCGTTGAGCTGCATCTGGGCGAGATCTTCAGGTGTCGGAGAAAGAAGGGTATCGGGGTCGAACACCGCACCGTTCTTGATGACGACATCGATGTCCAGGGTGTTCCGGAGGTCCTGCAGCGGATTGCTGTTGAGGAGTACGAGATCAGCCAGCTTTCCTTTCTCTATGCTGCCAAGATCCTTCTCGCGTCCCACCAATGCGGCACCGTTGAGCGTCGCGCAGACGAGCACTTCGTGATTGTCGAGTCCCGCCTCGTGCATGAGCCGCATTTCCCGCTCAAGTGACGGACCATGAAGAACTCCGATGTTTCCTGCATCGGTTCCCGCGGCCAGGCGTACACCGGCGTCATACAGCTTCTTTACGTTGCCGAGGTGCACGGCATTGGGTTTGTCGAGTCCTTCGCGTTTCTGCAGAGCACGTACACGCTCCGGCAAGTCGGCCTCGTCGTACCCACGGATGTCGAACAGCGAACCCAGCACATGAGGATTCGCAAAGCGCAGCTCTTCGAGGGTGGGAGAGAATTGTCCGGCGAATACCAGCGCATAGGATTGAAACACCCATAGCGTGGGGATGAGTGTGACATCATTGTCGCGCAGCAGCGTAAGGAATTCTTCGTCGATCGCTGCATCCGTCACATCATGCACCAGCACGTCAGCCCCGGCCTGCGCGGCGGCTCGTGCGGTTTCGAGTTCGGTGGCATGCACCCATACCGGCAAACCGAATTTCCTGCTCTCGTCGACCACAGCTTCCATGGTCGGAAGAAACTCCTCACGGCTGAGGGAAAGCCGTTTCGAGACGACGTACCATACCTTGATGAAATCCGGCTTCTTCGCGGCCTGTTCGCGGACAAGCTCACGCGCTTCTTCGGGCGATTCCACGCGTACGATGGGCGGATCGTCCGTGGTCAGCGCGTCGGGCTGATACGAAGCGATGAGCGGACC
>PKTF01000371.1 GCA_002869275.1 Ignavibacteria bacterium
ACGTTCATCGTGACGGAGGAACCCGGACAGAGAGCGCGGTCCTCCCCGGCATCCACGGTAGGCAGGGGCGCGACGGAAATACTCACAGTATCAATCGCCACGGCACCCTCGGCGTCTGTCACATGCAGGATATAGGCGGTCGTTGCCGCCGGGGTCGCCACGGGGCGGGCGCTGCGCGCATCGGACAGTGAGCCCGCCGGTTCCCATCGATACTGGTAGGGTGGTCGTCCGCCACCGGCTCCGCCGCCCAGCAGCGCACTGCCATGCATACATATTGTCGTATCGCGGCCTGCACTCGCAACCGGTTCATTGAAGATGACGCGTAGGATGAAAGCATCGGTAAGACCGGAGAGATCGCCCTGGAAAATATTGCCCGCAGTACGAAAGCCACGGCTCTCGGTACCACCGACGACGACGGCGTTACCGTCAGAATCGGTGCTCAGGCCATAGCAGATATCATGTGTCTCTCCTCCATAGAGCGTACCCCACAGGTACGCCCCGGCCGCACTGAACTGCGAAAGGAACATATCATATCCGCCGCCCTTCTCTGATTGGAACGTCGAGCCGGCTACCGGAAAATTCTTGCTGCCCGTGAAACCCGCCAGCAGAAGGTTCCCGTGTACATCCACCGACAGTCCCGTAATTTTATCCACCTCCAACCCGCCCAGATACGTAGACCAGCGCAGTACACCTTTTTGATCCATCGACGCGATGAAACCGTCGATCAATCCGCCCAGACGGCGCTGCGCGGAATTCCCCTCCAGCGGAAACCGCTTGCTCGCAGTATGTCCCGCCACGAAGATATTTCCGTCGCTGTCGACGGCGATGCGTTCAGCGTTGTCTTCCTTCTCGCCTCCGAGGTAGGTGCTCCAGAGGAGTTTCTTCGAACGGCCGTCAATACCCAGCACGAAGGCATCGAAACTGCCTCCTCCGTATGTAGTCTGCAAACCTTTCGAGAGGGCCGGCAGGTTCGTACTCTCCGTACGACCAGTGAGGAACATATCGCCTTTCTCGTTGACGGCGATTCCCGCGGCAAAATCCATGCTCCAGCCGCCGATGTAACTCGCCCACTGACGGATGCCCTGACTGTTGAACTGTGCGACGAACATGTCGTAGTCGCCGGCATTGCTGGTCTGTATCGCATTCGGCGTCACAGGGAAATTCGTGCTGTACGTTCCCCCTGCGAGGTACAGGGCACCGCCCCTGGACACGGTGATATCACTGCACTCGTCAGTGTAACTCCCTCCGAGGTACGTCGCCCACATTCTCTTTCCCTGCGTATCGAGCGCAAGCAAAAAAACGTCATAGCGCCCACCGCTTCGTGGCTGCTGCGCCTGCGGTGAAAGCGGAAGATCTGTGCTCGAGGTCGAACCCGCGACATACACCGTTCCATCGGGCGACAACGCGATCTGCGGATTTTCTTCGGAACCGGAGCCCCCGTAGTACGTGGACCAGAGCTGTCGGCGTTCGCGCGAAAACGCGCTGATAAACACTTCGAAATTTCCACGAGGAGTGCTTTGAAGCGCTCCGGGCGTCACCGGGAAATCGGTTCCGGCCGTATATCCGCACAAAAAGATATCACCATCGTCCCCCAGCGCGACGTCTCTCGCATAATCCGAAAGCGCTCCACCCATGAAGGTGCTCCACTGGAGAAATGGATCAATCACCAGCGGACGACTCCTGTCCCAGTCCGCGATATGGAACGACAATGAGCTTCCTTCGATGCGCCACGCCGCATCCCTGGGTTGCACTTCGCCGTCTCCTTCCGTCTGGTACACCCATGGGGCGCTGTCACGCAGCTCACCGTACCGATAAGCAAAGCGGACGCCTCCGTCCGCGGACCTCGTGGGCATACCCGCACCGCGCGTTGCCAGAATAATGGATTCAGGATTGGCACCGGGTGCCACGAGAAACTCGTATTTCATCCCTCCGTTCTCGAGCACACAACGAAAATCAATCCCGGGATACAGGTTCTCATAGACGATTTCGGTATGTCCGGCAACCTGGACGATGCCATCGGGAGATGACGGACTATAATAATTGTAGTGCGTACCGTTTGGACGTCGGAAGCCGACGCCGGGATTCAAACTGGATGTGAAACGATAATCGATGCGATAGGACTGCAGTGCCGCGGGACGAGGGTACGGCTGTTCGGCATTCACAGGATGCTTGTCTGCATCAGAACGCACTCCCTGGTGCACGATGCTGAACCCATGGTCGAAAAAGAACACCTGGGCCCCGTCATGCATTGTCGTGACAGCACGCAATGCACCTGCATCCGACACGATGGACCACTGCCCTCTGTTCGGCAGTAACGCGAAGGTCTCGGTAGGGATGTCCGTGACAACTGGGGTCTTCGACAGTTTCGCCAGGGCCGGACCGGGAGACTCCGCGGTATCGAAGGACGTCGACGCGGCGTCCGCGACCGAAGCCAGCAGCAGGCATAGACAGAAGAACGTGTCGAGGAAGGTGTTACGAATGTTCATAGGCTCTGGTCCAGTCGAACATGATGGGGGAGAAACCGACGAGCAACGGCCAAAACATGGCCGCCTTCACACCCTGCGGACAGAGTGTGAAGGCAGGGTCCTTTCACATTCAGATTGTTCCCATCTCAATGTACGACAGTCAGCGGACGAATGGCAACATTGCCGCCCTGTGAGAGGCGCAGGAAATACTGTCCGGCGGGCAGATTCTGCAGTGCCATGCGTTCCGCATGCGTCCCGGAACCGGCGTGACCGACGTGGACTTCTCGGAGTACGCGCCCGTACAGGTCTGTCAGCGCGAGCTGCACATCACCCGCATCGCGCGTGTTCCATCGAACCGTAACATCTCCGGCTCTCGCAGGATTGGGATAGGCGGCGTCGATCCGCAGACCGCCAGCGACGGGCACGGGGTCCACGGCCGTCTGTCCGTCGACGACTGCCCATGTCACGGATTCGAGCATCGGTGTGCTGCTGTTCTCATCAGTCGAATCGACGACGATGGTCGCGGAGATGCCGGCTTTAGTCATGAAATTATATGAAACAATCGTCGTGTAGCTTTCGCTGATGATCTGCCCGTTGAATTCAAGCTTTGTCGTTGAGCGCTCCCAGTCTTTGACGACAATACACTGCGCCTCACCCTGCGGCGTTTTAATCGTTCCGTCGGCTATCACTTCGATGCGTGACTCCTCGACCTGCGACATCCCTTCGAACGGTACCATGGTGCCGCTGGTATAATTCCAGGACGTTCCCTTTTTGAATGGAAATTTCATCGAGGGGCGTTCGGGGCTGTACTTCAGGAGGTAATCAGCACCCTGCACGATCGTACCGAATCCCTGGAAATACAACCCCGTATCGTCGAGGCGCAGGTACATGAAACCCGTGCCTTCGGCGGACGTGACGGCCTGCGCGTGGGTCGCTGTCGGAAATTCATGCGGGAATGTGGTCGTGGCCGGGTCCAGATACTGTCGCTGGAACATGCTGGATTGCGTCTGAAACCCTGTGAAATCGTATACCGGGCCTGAAAGATCGAAAGTCTTTCCGGCGGCGTCACCAGCCTCATAGCTCGTCACCTGAGCGGTAGACATTTCCGTCTCGACATCGGCCCTGTCAAAACTGATCTGGGATAGGGCTGTGAAGGGAAACAGTATTGACAGCATGAATAGAGTAGCCAGTTTCATCATCAAACTCCTTCTCGGGTGTTGTATCAGGGGATACAGAAGTATACAAAAATGTCGTTCGAAACGGAATTACCCTCACACCTGCATGTCCGAAACGGCTGTCGGATCGGTGGAATCGGACCATCTGCTTCCTGTTCGCTGGCTTGCTTTTACCCACCCCTCTCCGTAATTTTGAAGATATTCTGGATTGTTCAACCCTCCCCAGCAGTACCAAGAACCGGATCCACGATGCAGACTGGACCAGATTTCTACAATATCGACAGCCTCCTGCAGGAAGACGAGCTTATGCTGCGCGATGCAGTGCGCAGTTTTGTCGCGAAAGACGTGCTTCCCGTAATCGAAGAGGCGGCTCGTGATGCCCGCTTTCCGATGCATCTGCCCAAAATCATGGCCTCTCTCGGAATTTTCGGTCCGACATTGCCGGAGGAATACGGCTGCGCCGGTGCAAGCAACGTGATGTACGGTTTGATGATGCAGGAACTCGAGCGTGGCGACAGCGGTATCCGCAGTTTCGCCAGCGTGCAAAGTTCGCTGGTCATGTATCCGATCCACCGCTATGGCACCGAAGAACAGCGGCGTCGGTGGCTCCCGCTCCTCGCCGCCGCGGATGCCATCGGTTGCTTCGGGCTCACGGAACCCGATCACGGCTCGGATCCGGGCGGCATGGAAACCCGCGCGGTGCTCGACGGCGATCACTACGTCCTCAACGGCGCGAAGATGTGGATCACCAACGGCGGCATTGCCGACGTGGCCGTGGTATGGGCCAAGCTCGACGGTGAAGTGCGGGGATTCCTGGTGGAGAAAGACACACCCGGGTTCAGCGCTCCCGAAATGAAAGGAAAGCATTCGCTGCGCGCATCGGTCACCTCGGAACTGGTATTCCAGGATTGCCGCATTCCCGCGGTAAACATTCTGCCGGACGCCCGTGGACTCAAAGCACCGCTCTCCTGTCTCACGCAGGCGCGCTATGGAATTGCCTGGGGTGCGATCGGAGCAGCGCAGGCCTGTTACGATACCGCGAGAGAGTACGCATTGACACGTACCCAGTTCGACAAGCCCATCGCCTCGTTTCAGCTCGTACAGCAGAAGCTGGTATTCATGCTGACGGAAATCACCAAGGCGCAGCTGCTGGCGCTGCATCTCGGCCGGATGAAGGACGAGGGCAGCATGACCTTCGGTCATGTATCCATGGCCAAGCGCAACAACGTCGATATCGCCCTGCGCATCGCCCGCATGGCTCGCGACATCCTCGGCGCGAACGGGATACTCGATGAATACCCGGTCATGCGCCACATGAACAACCTTGAATCCGTGCGGACCTACGAAGGCACGCATGACATCCACACGTTGATCCTCGGTCAGGAGATCACAGGGATCGCCGCTTACAGTTAATCCACCAGTCTCGGGAAAGCACCATGCCGCAGAAGCGAATTCGTACCGGTCTCACATTTGACGACGTCCTGCTTGTGCCGCGAAAGTCTTCCATCCTCCCTCGGGAGGCGGACATTCGCACACGGCTGACGCGCAACATCTCCCTGAACGTACCCCTGCTCAGCGCGGCCATGGATACCGTGACCGAATCGGAAATGGCCATAGCCCTCGCCCGCGAAGGTGGAATCGGCATCATCAACAAGAACATGAGCATCGCCAAGCAGGCCGAGGAAATCGACAAGGTCAAGCGTTCGGAAAGTGGCATGATCGTCAATCCCATCACGCTGCGGCCCGACAAGACCGTCGCGGATGCACATGACCTGATGCAGAAATACAGCATCTCCGGTATTCCCATCGTGGATGACAACAACAAACTCATCGGTATTCTGACGAACAGGGACCTGCGTTTCGAGCCGAACCGCTCCATGCTGGTCTATGACATCATGACCAAGGACACGCTGGTCACCGCTCCCCTCGGCACCACTCTGGAGGAAGCAGAATCCATCCTCCAGGAACACCGCATCGAGAAACTGCCCGTCGTCGACAAGAAGGGCAGGCTTCGCGGGCTGCTGACCTTCAAGGACATCATGAAGAAAAAGCATCACCCGAATGCCTGCAAAGACAAACTCGGCCGACTGCGCGTCGCCGCCGCCGTCGGCATCGCAAGCGATACCATGGACCGCGTCAAGGCCCTGGTCGATGCCCACGTCGATGTGATCGTCGTGGACACGGCACACGGACATTCCACTGCCGTCCTCGATATGGTGAAACGTGTCAAAAAGCAGTTCCCCGACACCGACGTCATCGCAGGCAACGTGGCGACGGCAAAGGCTACCGAAGACCTTATCAAAGCCGGTGCCGACGCTGTCAAGATCGGTATCGGTCCGGGAAGTATCTGCACGACCCGCGTGGTGACGGGCATCGGCGTACCGCAGATCACCGCCATCATGGACTGCGCAGAAATCGCTGCGAAATATGACGTCCCCATCATCGCCGACGGCGGGATCAAGCAGACCGGTGACGTTCCGAAAGCACTCGCCGCGGGAGCCGACTCAGTGATGCTCGGGAGCATGTTCGCCGGACTCGAAGAGAGCCCCGGGGAAAAAATTCTCTACGAAGGCCGCCGTTACAAGGTCTATCGTGGCATGGGATCGCTCGGTGCGATGAAGGAAGGCAGCAAGGACCGGTATTTCCAGGATGTTGAGGAAGACATCAAAAAGCTCGTTCCCGAAGGTATCGAAGGCATGGTGCCGTATCGCGGGAAACTCGAGGAGATGGTATATCAGCTTCTCGGTGGATTGCGCGCGGCGATGGGTTATTGCGGCGTCGGCAATATCAGGGAACTGAAGACGAAGACCGAGTTCATGCAGATCACGTCCGCCGGTCTGAAAGAAAGCCATCCGCACGATGTCTTCATCACCAAGGAAGCACCGAACTATCAGGCCGGCAACGCCTGATCGTCGTTATCCACAGCGGATACGCAGTGCCTGAAATTCGGACAGGATAATAATCGGCGTATACGTGCTGTTTTCATCTGTTTAGCGTACTGCACGCCGGTTATCCACACATTTCCAAAACTTATCCACAGCCTGTACTGTGAAACGCGTAGCAAAGCTCTCATCAAACACCACGGCGGCGCAAACACGCCGCGATGAGAGTCTGCGTGCGCTGCAGGCCGAGCTGCGCGGCGGAGCCGCGGATGCGTTCCTGATCACGCACCTCCCGCATGTCCGCTACCTGAGCGGATTTACCGGCTCCAACGGCTGGCTCCTCGTCCGGCAGAGGTCCGCCATCCTGCTGACCGACCCACGCTACCGTGAACAGGTGCAGAACGAGGTGACGGGGATGCGTACGATCATCGTCGCGGGCACAACACTGACCCAGGGTCTCATCGACAACGACCTCCTGCGAAATATCGGCATGCTGGGTTTCGAGACCGCCCATCTTTCGTACTCCACCGTCGCGAATCTCAAGAAAGTTCTCCGTCCGATCCGCCTGATACCCATCCATGCGGCAGTGGAGGAGCTTCGGCAGGAAAAGTATCCTGATGAAATTCGCTCGATCCAGCAGGCGATTGCGTGCAGTGAAACGGTGTGGCACGAGGTGCTCGAATTGCTGCGTCCCGGCATTACGGAAATCGAGATCGCCGCAGAGATCACCTGCCGCCAGCGCCTGTACGGCGCGGACGGCGATTCCTTCGATCCCATCGTGCTTTTCGGGAAACGCAGTTCACTGGTTCACGGACAACCCTCGAGAGCGCTTCTGCGTTCCGGACAGGCTGTTCTGATGGATTTCGGCTGCCGCATCGAGGGATACTGCAGCGATATCACCCGTACGGTATTTTTCGGTAACGCTCCCGCAAAACTACGTCGCGTGTACGATATCGTCAGGGAGGCGCAGGAGCTGGGCAGGTCCTCGGTCTGTGCCGGCATGCCGTGCAGCGAAATCGACTCCATCGTCCGCGGGCATATCACCGACGCAGGATTCGGCGATCACTTCGAGCACGGGCTCGGACACGGCATCGGGCTGGAGGTACATGAGCAGCCGCTGCTTTCCTGGCGCAACGACACCCTTCTCGAACCGGGCATGGTGGTTACGATCGAACCCGGCGTGTACATTCCGGGTGTGGGAGGTGTGCGGATCGAAGACGACGTGATCATCACCACTGATGGCGCAGAGAGCCTGACCTCGCTTCCGCGCGAGCTGATGGAGTTGTGACGATGCCGGACCAGCGTCGAACCCACCGCGTTCTTGTCGTCGCCTACTACTTCCCTCCGCTGGGATTGAGCGGCGTACAGCGTACGTTGAAATTCGTGCGCTACCTGCCGCAGTTCGGCTGGCAGCCCACCGTGCTGACGGTTGAGGACCGCGGGTATTTTGCCAAGGACGAGGCGCTTCTGCGGGAGATCGACGGCCTCGACATCGATGTGATACGGACACCCTCGATAGATCCGCTGCATCTGTTCCGCAGGCGCAGCGTGGTGCGCATGCCTTCGGGTCAGACGCTCGGAAGGCTGAGCAAGCTCAGCCAGGCGCTGTTCATTCCCGACAACAAAATCGGGTGGAAAAAACATGCCGTCGCCGCCGCGATGGAATATCTGGCTGAACATCCGGTGGATGTCATTTACGCCACGGCTCCACCCTACACGGATTTCCTTATCGGGATGGAACTCAAACGCAGAACCGGCCTCCCGCTGGTACTCGATTACCGCGACGCCTGGGTGGAAAACCCCCTGCACAGCTATCTGACACCGCTGCATCGTGCACAGCACAGCCGGCTCGAGCGCAAGACTCTTCGCGCTGCCGACGCGGTCGTCAGTATCAACCGCCCGATCAAAGAACGCATTCTCAAAGGGAACAGCTTTCTGTCGCACGGTGAAGTGCAGATTATTTCGCAGGGATACGACCAGGCCGATTTCGAAACGGTCCGCCCCGATCGCGCGCAGGACGGTGTGCTGCGTTTCCTCTATGCCGGCACGTTCTATTACAACCGGACGCCGGAGTACTTCCTGAGAGCGCTCCAAAAAGTATTCACCCAGAAGCCGGAACTGCGCGGCAGTATCGAGGCGCATTTCGTGGGCACAACGCGCGAAGAAGATACACGGCTGATCGAGGTCCTGCAGCTGAGCGACGCGGTGCGTCAGCACGGCTACCTCCCGCACAACGAGACCGTGCAGCAGCTGATCGACGCTGATGTCCTGTGGATGACGATCGGCCGCGGCAAAGGCGAAGACATGATGTCGACGGGAAAACTCTACGAGTATCTCGGAGCGCGCAAGCCCGTACTCGCGTGCATTCCCGACGGCGACGCGCGACAAGTCCTCAGTAAAAGCGGCGCTGCATTCATCGTTGCTCCTGACGATATCGATGCCATTGCGGATCAGATCCTGACCTTGTATGACCTGCACAAAAATGATAGATTGCCTGCTCCGTCTTACTCCTATGTCGAGCAGTTTTCGCGTCGAACACTTGCAGGACAACTCGCAACGCTGCTGGCTTCGCTCCTCGAAGCAGATCCTGACGGCGCGGGCGTGCGCACACGTTCAGCGGGAACGCGAGTGCAGCAGAATAACGATACACACACATCACACGACGAAACATGAACATCCTGGTAATCGGCGGCGGTGGTCGCGAGCACGCCATCTGCTGGAAACTCAAACACAGTAAGCTCACAACCACCCTGTACTGCGCACCCGGAAACGCGGGCACCTCTCTCCTGGGCGAGAATGTCGCCATAAAACCAACAGACATCGACCGGCTGTTGGAATTCGTACAGAGCAACGACATCGACCTCACCGTGGTCGGTCCTGAAGCGCCCCTTGCCGCGGGTATTGTGGACCGCTTTCGTGAGGCCGGACACCGTGTCTTCGGTCCCACCAGGGCCGCGGCCCAGCTTGAAACCAGCAAAGCCTTCGCGAAAGAATTCATGAAACGCCACCGTATTCCCACCGCGGGGTACGAGGTGTTTCACAAAGGAGACGAAGACCGCCTCCGCGAGTACCTGCGCAGCGCATCCTACCCTCTCGTTCTCAAAGCTGACGGACTCGCCGCGGGCAAGGGCGTGATCATCGCCGAAAGCGCGAACGAAGCGGTGACCAATGCGATTCCGATGCTCGCCGGAGATTCCTTCGGAGACGCTGGTTCCACCCTCGTCGTCGAGGAGTTCCTGACGGGAATCGAAGCTTCGGTCTTCGCCCTTACGGACGGAAACCGCTTTGTCACGCTCGCACCGGCGCAGGACCACAAGCGCATACTCGACCACGACCTCGGGAAGAACACCGGAGGAATGGGCGCGTTTGCTCCGACACCGCATATGCCAACCGAGTTGCTGGCCGACGTCAAGATCCGCATCATCAAACCGGTCATCGACGGCATGCGCGCGGACGGCATTCCCTACAGCGGCGTGTTGTATGTCGGACTGATGCTCACCGAGGACGGACCGAAAGTGCTGGAATTCAACTGTCGTTTCGGCGATCCCGAAACGCAGGCCGTGCTGCCGCTGATCGATTACGACCTGGCCGAGCTGCTGCGTGACATTTCCGACAGCAAGCTTTCGCTCAACCGCCTTCCGCAGCACGACGCAAACGCCGTTTGTGTGGTCATCGCTTCGAGCGGCTACCCGGATGCGTATGAGACCGGGAAAGTGATCTATGGCCTCGATGGCATAGACGAAAGCAAGGAAGGCGTCCTCGTGTTTCACGCCGGGACGAAGCAGGACGGTAACGACGTCCTCACCGCAGGCGGCCGCGTACTAGGCGTTACTGCACTCGGAGAAGACAAGGACTTCGCCGCCAGTATCCGCCTCGCGTACAATGCCGTCAACCGCATCCGTTTCGACGGTGCATATTACCGCACCGACATCGGCCGAAAGGCAATCGACTAGTGGTCTTCATTTCAGCAATCACATACGACACATGAGCAAACAGCAGAAATCACTGGCGGAAAAATGGGGGATCATTCCCTGGCTGAAAATCCGCATCGACCGGGAGCCCGCCTATCTCGAAGAACTGATCAGACCTCTCTGTGACGACAACAAATTCGTCACCCAGGGCGTCTGTGATCTGGCCTTCGTGGCACCGACATCCGCGGCAGAGCTGAAACAGAAAGCACGGCGGCTGCGGCCGGCTATTGATCCTGATGGTGTGATCTGGGTGCTTTATCCAAAAGAGGAATTCAGAGAAAAGTACAATTTCGACGGCAGCCTCGAGGAGATGGTTGAGATTGTGAAGTCTCTCGGCCTGCGGCAGACCAAACTTGTCGCTGTCAACACCGAGCTGACCTCCGTGCGCTTCAGTCTGTAACCTATCAAGGAGCATCCGCCCAATGCCCACTCTGCTCACGGTCATCGGCACGCGACCACAATTCATCAAGTACGCCGCGCTGGCAGGCTCCGGCCCGCGTCCATACGATGAAATCGTGGTGGACACCGGGCAGCATTTTGACGGGCATCTGAGCGCCATTTTCCTCAGAGAGTACCAGCTCTCGCACCCCCACATCACCTTTCCGCCAATGGAAGCCGTCGGCATTCCCCGTCTCGCCTCCCTGCTTTCACAACTGGACGCCGTCTGCGAACAACATCGACCTGATGCACTGCTGTGTCTCGGCGACACCGACAGCACTCTTGCAGCCGGGCTGACAGCGGTGAAGAATAACGTTCCGCTGATCCACATCGAAGCCGGAGAGAGAAGTCGCGACCGGGATGGAACAAGGATACCCCCGGCATCCGCGGCGGAGGAAAGCAATCGCGTCACCGTTGATCACCTGTCTTCGCTGCTCCTCTGTGCAACAGAACGCGCAACAGAAAACCTCAGGCAGGAAGCAAGCACCGGTCATGTCACGTTCACGGGCGATATCATGTACGACCTGTTTCTTCGTGCCAGTCAGGCCCTGCCCCCTGCCGGGGATTGCCCGACCCTGCCGGACATCCCGGACGGGGATTACGGGGTATGCACAGTGCACCGTGCGATCAACACCGACGACACAAACCGCTTACGCGCATTGCTCGATACACTCAACAGCCTGGATTTCCCTGTCTTTCTCCCCATGCACCCGCGCACGCGTCTGCGCATGGAGGAGGCGAACATCGAGATTCCCGACGGGAGCCTGCGCTTTCTTCCTCCTCTGGGACACCGTGACATCCTCGTCCTCCTCCGCGGCGCCACATGGGTATTCACCGATTCCGGTGGTCTCACCCGCGAAGCATATTTCTCCGGCGTCCCTTCGCTTTGCCTCGATGACTCGACCGCGTGGTATGATCTGACCGCTGCTGGTTGGTGCACGATCACCGGAGCTGATTCCACGCGGATTCGTGAAGCCCTGCATCGGCGTCCTGCTGTCCAGCCAGACTATTCACAATTCGGTACGGGTGACGCAGCTCAGCGCAGCGTCGAAGCGATCAGTCGTTTTCTCGGCTGAGTTCCTCTCCTGACGACGAATACTCTCCGCCCAGTCTTCTGCGAATGTAATCGAACAAACTCCCCAGCAGCGTGATGCTTCCGATCACCAGCACCGCGATGATCCACGGCTTGCACCCTTCCTGCAGATCGTAATGCCCCCAGATCTCGACATGTTTCCACGGGCTGTCGAACGCCAGCCAGACCATTGTGAGGAAAAGCAAAATCACCACGAGCGCGTGCAGTAACATGGCGACACGGCGTCCGTTTCGTGTGAATGCCGCATTCATCTGAAACTTGTACAGGAAAATGAAGAACACGAGCAATCCGACGATGCCGACGGAGATGGCGAGAAGGCCCTGGATGTCCCGGTCTTCAGGCCACACGGCCACCACGGCAAGGACCCACAGCGCAATGATCGTCAGCGGCAGCGTGAATGAAATCGCGAAGAGGAAAACGCGCGAATAGAAGCGGTCGGCCCGCTCACGGTTCCTTGCTTCGACAGACTCGTTCACCATGGTCCGAGATTCAATTTTTCGGTGGTCTTCCATTGCATCACCTTCAGTTTCCACTACCATCGTCGCGTTTTCTCGGGGTATATGTCGTGGCCGTATCCATGACAGACACATACGGACCATCCCAGCTGCGAGCATATTTGCGGTGCAGTGCAGCAGCAAGTGCCGGTGAGTGCAGCATCAACCCCGCGTTCCGAGAACTGAAAAAATAGTCGCGCGACCAGTTGCTGGTCCCGATCCACGCCCTTTCGGCATCAGCCAGCAGGTACTTGCAGTGTTCCACACGCGCAAACGAGATAAAGCCATTGCTGTACTCGGGAATGGAAGAAATCTTCACCGTGATATTCTCCGTGCGCTGCATTCGTTTCAAGGCCTCCTGGCGTTTTGGCGAAAGCGACCAGTCAGAAACGAGCAGCGAAATTCGCACCCCGCGCTGTGCAGCCGCAAATAATTCCGCGTCGAACTCCTCGAAGGCGCTGTACGACAGGACCTGCAGTTTCAGTGAGTCTTCAGCGGAGCGAATGAGAGCGGGGATGGCATCGCCGTCCCAGCCGTAACCTTCCGGCAGAAGGTGTCGCGGACTGAACACCGGAACGATCATATGCTTACCCACCGCATCGTTGATCTCCACGGGGCTGCCGTCGTATGCCGTGCTTCCCGCGCTGCTGTTCTCGGCGTCGTCTGGTGACGCACCGCCCGCAAGGGCCCAGTCGTAGTCGAACACCCGAGTAAACGCAGCAGCGACCGGGACACTGGTGAGCCGCACCCCGAGTTCGTTGATATGCGATAATGCACGCCAGTCCATGTTCTGGCTCCCGACAAACAGGCTCCGACCGTCGACGATGAAGTACTTCGCGTGCAGCACGCCGCCGTCCACCTGCTTCAGGTCGAGGATACGCACGTCGATCCCGTCTGTTCCGTCGAGACGTTCGAGCGTTTCAGGATACACCGTTGAGAATTTTTTTTCCGCGAGCACGCGCACGACGACTCCACGTTGTGCAGCGCGTATGATCTCGTCAATAACCGGCTCCAGCGCTTCTCCCTCCCTGTTTGCGATGTAGAATTGCGCGATGTCCAGACTGCGGACGGCGTCGCGGATCATCTCCACCCACACACCGGAGGTATTGGGGATAGTAGGATCATCGAGGTCCGTTTCGAGGGGAACGCTCTCCACCAGCTGAATCGAAGGTGCGACGTCCACGAGTGGCGGCTTCTCCTGCCGGCATGTGCCGGTGAAGAGCAGCAAGAGGATCGGAAACACGCGGAGAACGGCCATCATGCAATCCACACAGTTTTGATATTGACAAACTCCTTGATGCCGTAATGCGAGAGTTCGCGTCCATAGCCCGACTTCTTGATCCCACCGAAAGGCAGCCGCGGATCTGATTTCACCAGCCCGTTGATGAACACGCTCCCGCTTTCGATGTGTGCGGCCAGTATTTCAGCGCGATCGAGATCCCTGGTCCACAAACTTGCGCCAAGACCGAACTCGCTGTCGTTCGCGACGCGCACGGCTTCCTCGGCATTCCTGACGGTGATTACGGCGGCGACGGGACCGAACGTTTCCTGGTCATACAGCGGCATGCCTTTCCGGACTCCGGCGACAACTGTCGGGGGATAGAACGCGCCTGGTCCGTCGAGACGGCTGCCGCCTGTCAGCACCCGGGCTCCCAGTTCCACCGACATGTGAAGCTGGGAATCGAGTTCGAGCAGCAGGTCTTCCCTCGCCATCGCACCGACTTCGGTTTCCTCGTCCAGAGGATCCCCGACGCACATGCCGGCCATCGCAGACACGAAGCGCTCAAGAAAACTCTCGGCAATGTCTTCGACCACGATGAAACGCTTCGCGGCGATGCAGCTCTGTCCGGTATTGATCATGCGGGCCGTGGCCGCGGTCGCAGCCGCCTTGTCGATGTCCGCGTCCGCCAGAACGATGAACGGATCGCTGCCGCCCAGTTCGAGCACCGTTTTCTTCAGATGCGCACCTGCTCCGCCTGCAACCTGGCTCCCTGCCTGCTCTGAACCGGTGAGCGTCGCTGCGGCGACGTGCGGATGTTCGAGAACCGCCGGGACAGAAGAGGACGGGATAAGCAGCGTCTGGAAGCAGCCGTCAGGAAAACCGGCTGTGGTAAACACCTCTTCGATCAGCAGTGCGCAGCGCGGCACATTCGAGGCATGCTTCAGCAGTCCGGTATTCCCTGCCATCAATGCAGGGGCGGCAAAGCGGAACACCTGCCAGAACGGAAAATTCCATGGCATGACCGCAAGAACAACACCCAGCGGATCAAATCGCGCGTAGCTGCGGCTTCCATCCGAAGGGAGAATTTCCTTTTCGAGGATATCCGCGGCATGCTCTGCGTAATACGAGCATACCCATGCGCACTTTTCCACCTCGGCACGCGATTGCACTATGGGTTTGCCCATTTCCAGCGTCATGGCCCGGGCGAAGCGCTCGACGTCCTCACGCAGCACCGCTGCCGCACGGTGCAGCAGGCGCGCACGTTCGGCCATTGCAGTTTCGCGCCAGGCGAGAAACCGCTCACGGGCACATTCTATCTTCTTTTCGATTGCTGTACTGTCGTCTGCGACAAACGTCTCGAGGATTTCTCCCGTGGCGGGATTGATCGATGAGATCGGCATGCGTCTGCTCCACGATAAAAGATGAAGATGGAAATCTCGGAGGATAAAATGCGGAATCACCTGATCAGGGGCAAATACAGGGAATCCGGGAACCTTACTGGCGTTACGGCATATAAAGAGCACGGCCCCGCACAATGGAGCT
Source organism: Ignavibacteria bacterium (assembly GCA_002869275.1). GTDB lineage: Bacteria > Bacteroidota > Ignavibacteria > SZUA-365 > SZUA-365 > BM516. Next base: position 15,283 of record PKTF01000371.1, read on the forward strand.
GGTCACCTTGCTGTTCTGTTGCAACTGGAGCGCAGACTCTGTATTTTGGCCTAGATTCGTCCTTATTCATATCCATCTCCGATGCTCATGAAAACGCTCGCCACTTCCTTCCTGCTCATCGTTTGTTTCCTACTCCCGTACACCAAGGCTCATGCACAATTCGCCTTCGGAATGCAATACTCGGTTGCTGCCGAGGATGCCTACGCCAAGGTCACGTTGCCCGCGAGCGCGCTCGTCGACATTATCGAGGCATCGGAAGAAGGTATCGAAAGGAAGGATGTCTGCCTCGGCGACAAGCCCACCGGCACGCTCAACGGTTACCAGGCCGATTTTGACGGCGACGGCAGTGAAGAGATGTGGATGTATTACCACACGGGGCCCGAAGAGGGCGGCTGCAATGTCACTGTCATCGTATCGCCTGTGGGCGGTGGCAAGTACATGCTGCAGGACCTGATGAACTTCCCCGGCCACAACGTGGTCATGCGGCCGATCATCACGCTTGACGAGGGCGTACAGATGTATCTGCAGACCTCGCAGACGTTCGAGGACGGGACAGAAGAAATCAAGGGTGCCGTGCTCTCGCTCAAGCAGACGGCATTGCTGGTCCTCACCAGCTGGACACAGCGCGCCGGGATGAAGGATGAAGCCTTCATCACCGAGCAGGTTGACGCCGTATTCACCGACACGAATTTTGACAATTTTAAAGAACTGATCGTCCGTTTCAGCTTCCACGAGACGGGAGGCGGCGCCCCGACTTCCAAGAATCTCGTCGACCAGTTCATTCTCACGCTCGACTTCCTTCCGAATCACCTGCGTTACGGTGTGTATGACTCCGTCGGGTATGCCAAGATTCAGGAAGCCGAAAACATGGCAAAGATAGGCCGCGGCAAGCTCAACCGCGACGAAACACGCATCGAAGGGATCATCAATCTGCAGGAAGCTCTCCAGCTCAATCCCTTCATGACCTGGGCCCGCGTCCGTCTTGGTGAATTCCTTTTGCACGACGGCAAATACGCTGATGCAGAGCAGACGCTGCTGCTCGCCAAGACATTCAACGCCGTGTACAACAAGACCTATCGCATTCTCGGCGATACGTACCTGCGCCTCAACGATCTTCAGAAAGCGCTTTCAGCCTATCAGAGGTATATGGACCTCGGGCCCGAGTCGAATTACTACAAGAAGAAAGTTGAGCACAACATCAAGCAGATCACGATTCCCAAAAATCGTCGCTAATTGCCATCCATCATAGCGGAGAGTGACACCCGTGCCTGATTTCAATTTTGCGAAGGGAAACAGTAAACGGGACACTGGAGGTTCTTCCAGACCACGTCAGCCGAGGGCCGGATCCGGTGGATCCGAGGCCGAACAATCGGTGCCACCCGCGGGAGAAGACATGACTTCCAACAGCGATGTACCGTCCGAAAACACGGCTTCTCACGATGCTGCTTCACGCAGAACGGGAAGCGTCCTGGACAAGTACCCGGAACGCGACCTGTCGCACCTGACGGGCAGCACGCCTCCGCCGCCCACGCAAGACGATATACCGCCTAGTCCGCCGGAAACGATGCAGTCAGCTTCTCCCGGAGCGATCACCGAACCGGAGTCACCCGGGACTGGCAACACCGCGGTGAATACCAGCAGCGACGAAGCGGCATCCGAGACCGGGCAGAAAGCTCAGGCGACTTCCAGCAAGTGGCCGCTCTTTGCACTCCTCGGAGTGGTCCTATTTCTCCTCCTCATCGCCTTCATCTGGCACGTCAATCCCTGGCCGCCGTTAAAAGATTCGATATCCGCATTATTTACTTCCTCTGATCCCGTTGAAGCCGTCATTCCCGCAACGGAAATTGACGCAGAAGCAGAAATGGTACCGGAACCCGCTGTGCGCAGCTGGGACTACTTCATTCAGGTATCTTCCTGGCCTGATCTCGCAAAGGCCGACCTGGATGCGGAGCGCTTCCGCGCGCAGGGCTTTGACGTGATCGTGGAAAGCGAGTTCATCCCTTCAAAAGGCGGCACGTATTATCGCGTACGCCTCGGTCCTTACGAAAACGCGGCCGAAGCGGAAGGTCATCTTGCACAGCATGCCACGGCGTTGCCTGCGGGAGCTTTCGTCGACAGTACCAGGCTGGCAGAGGATGAAATCATCGAGGAGGTCGTGATCGACGAACCCGCGCTCCCGATGACCACGCGCCCGCGCAGAAATGCCCTGACAGCGGCGGCTGACATCGTCACCGAACCGATGAACGGCTGGGCAGTTAAGGTATCGTCCTTCAAGAGCGATGATATTGCTCGTAATGAAGCGCGCAAGCTGCTCGAACAGGGCTATCCTTCATTCATTACCCGGAAGCGTATCGGGGCCGCAACCTGGTATCGCGTGCTCGTCGGACCGTTCTCGCAGAAAGACGACGCAAACCGCTACATGCAGCTACTGAACGTCACCTATGGAAATGAAGCCTATACGGTAGATCTCGCATCGTACTAGATGCACCCATGTCATCCTGTGATGGCGGACCTCATTTTCGTTAGGCTTTTATTTGCACAACCCTTACATTACATACTTAGCCAAGGTTCCGTGGAATGCAGCGGAGCCGACAGTTGCTGTAAGACGCGAAAATACACTGTATTCGTTGTTACCAATACGGCATTTTCGTGTCTAACAGTTACGCCGAACCCCCACTCGGCCAGCCCAATTTATAACGTGAGTACCAGAACACTAGTTGTTTACTTTCCACTTAATCAACAGGAGATTCGCATGAAAAAACTGTTTCTGCTCGTCGTTCTTCTGGCGTTCGCCGGAACGACTCAGGCACAGCAGGCTGTCGTCCAGACACCTGAAGCCCCGCAGCACTTGATCCTCGGAAAGGACCAGGCGCCTGCTATGACGATTGAACAGCAATTACTTCCCATGAACGAGCCGCTGACGTACGATCGTGCACGCAATTCAGCCAGTTCGCTCAATAAGGCCGCGCAGTTCGACCTCTTCGAGATCGGTCTCATGGCGAACACGTACGCGATGATCGGCGACAGCCGTGTTCAGATCGCCTGCAATCCGAAGAATGACGATGTTGCGGTGATTTTCCGTGGCAACGATCGTTCCTCCTCGGGCGACGGTAACACGCTGTACATTCGCTACTCCACCGACGGTGGTGCAACCTGGGGTTCCCAGGGCGACAACATTGCAACAACCGCCAGCCCCCGCTACCCGAACATCTTCCTGCCGACCAGCGGCAGCCCGAGCACCGCAGTTCTGTGGCCGCAGGTCATTCAGTTCGGCGACGGTTCCAGCGGATTTGGCGATGTATACAGCATGAAGTCAGATATCGGCAATGGCAACCCGTCCTACGGCGCCTTCCCGACTCCGCCCAACTGGTCGATCCCCTACCAGATCATTGAAGATCAGACCACCGGCGAACTCTTCTCGCTCGCACTCGCTCTCGAGCCTGCCAATGGCGCCTCGACCGGCGAACTTTTCGTCATTCGTTCCGCCGATGCCGGCGCAAGCTGGGCCCCGGTGACCTTTGACAATCCTGCGTACACCAGCGACCTGATTCCGAACGGATACTTCGGCGGCAGCCTCCGCCTGGAGATTTCTCCGGACGGCAGCACGATGATCATGGCCTTCCCACTGATCATCGAAAGCGAGCCCGGCCGCGCCTTCCTGCTGGATGAGAACCATGAAATCGCATGGCGCGTATCCACTGACAAGGGCGCCACGTGGGGCGAACTGCAGCGCATGAGCCCCTCGGGCGACGCCGATCTTCCTGCACCGCTCAACACCACGTGTGCGATGGCATGGGATTTCGATCTGACGATCGATTACATGAACCGCCCGCACTTCCTGGTCGTGCTCTCCGCAGACCTCAATCCGTTTGATCCGTTTGCAGAAGCACCGACGGATTCCACCATCAACCTCATTCATGTCGACTCGACGTTCGCCAGTGAGGTCACGATTGTTGACGGCAACTGGAAGGTCTTCCCGATTGGTCCCGTCCGCCGCGTGCGTACCGACCGCGCATCCTTCACCGCCGGATCGATGGACGATACGCCGGCCGTGTTCCGCAACGAGCCCAAGTGGGCCCGCAGCCTCGACGGAAAGAAAGTCTACGCGAAGTGGACCTCTTCGATCTTCAGCTGGCGCATTGGTGATGTTGCCGGACAGGCAACCCTGTTCGCCGATACGATCCACCAGGTCTATGTAAACGGACGTCACGTGGACAGCAAGTCCCTCGACGCCTGGACCAACAAATGGGACTACGCGAACCCTGACAACAATACCTACGAGATGGACAGCCTCATGCGCGCCACGGCCCTTGAGGACGTCGATGCCAAGTACACGAAGATCGCCCGCTACGCCGGTAACGACGGCCGTCTGCACATCATCTTCACCGAATGGGGTGTTGGTGAGACCGTTGATGATGATCCTCTGTATACGGATCAGACCGTCTGGTACCTGCAGAGCGACGATGTCGTTGTGGCAGTGTCCGATGTCGCGAGTGTTGAGCAGATCGACAGCCGCCCCGGCGACTTCACTCTGCATCAGAACTTCCCGAACCCCTTCAATCCTAGCACCTCGATTTCCTTCACGCTGCCGGCAGCCAGCCATGTCTCCCTGCGCGTGTACAATCTGCTCGGACAGGAAGTGGCAACGCTCGTGGATGAGTACCGCAGTGCCGGTACCCACAGCGCGACCTTCGACGCCAGCGAGCTGAGCACCGGTATGTATATCTACCGTCTCGAAAGCGGCTCCAACAGCGTCTCCCGCAAGATGATGCTCAACAAATAAGCACCGCATCATCTGATGATTTAAAGTCTCCCGCTTCGGCGGGAGACTTTTTTTGTTACCTTTTTCTCTTCTTTGTGTCAATAGGGCAAACAGGGAGCATTTCGCGACAGACCCGGGCAGCAGCGTTCACGACTCTCATGTACGCAACCTCAATAGCTGGAGTCCATCATGGTTATCCGGATAGCTACCGCTTTGTGCCTTTTCGTCATTCTTGTATTCACAGCCACAGCGCAGCAGCAAACAACGGTTGCCTCGTCCATTCTCGAGGTGTCTCCTTCCAGCCTTGCTGCTGATCGTTCCGCTGCCTCTGTTCCCGTGACCGGCAACTTTCAGGAGACGCGTGTAAAGGCCCCACCTCTTTCGGTTCGATCCAGTCGGCCCGCGGCGATGTATCGCAGCACGGTTCCCGTGGGACAGACCGAGATCGGAGTCATGGCCAACACCTGGTGCATGATCGGGGGTGAACGGAATCAGATCGCCTGTGATCCCCTGTCAGAGAGAGTGGCCATCGTATTCCGCGGCAACGACCGGGGTGAAAGCGATGGTAACACCCTGTACATTCGTCATTCCGACAACCACGGGGCGACCTGGTCACCACGGGGAGATAACATGGCAACCAGTGCAAATCCCCGATACCCTAATATCTGCCTTCCGCACGCGACGGGAAGTGCGTCGGCGCATACCGCCCTCACCTGGGCACAGGTCGTGGGCTTCGGTGACGGCAGCGACGGGTTCGGAGAAATCCATTCCATGAAAGCCGCACTGGACAACAGCAACCCTCTTTACAGCACGGTGGTCACGCCCCCCAACTGGGGTATCCCATCCGAGATTATCGCAGACCAGGTCAGCGGCGCGCTGTACTGTGTCTCCGAAGCCATTGAGCCCGCAAACGGTGCATTCACCGACGAACATTACATCATGACCTCCACCGACGGCGGTGAGACATGGCAGCCCGTGAGTCTGAGCAACCCGGTATTTACCGGAGACCTCGTTCCCAACGGTTTCTTTTCGACGAATATGCGACTCGCCCTTTCGCCCGATGGTTCGACAATGATTGCCGCATTCGCCCTCATCATCGAAAGTGAGCCCGGGCGCGCCAACATTCTCGACAGCAACCATGAAATCGCCTGGCGGTATTCAACGGACAACGGGCAGTCCTGGGGTGAGCTGAATCGTCTCCGGATTTCTGATCTGGCCCAGAAGCCTGATCCGTTCAATGCGAAGTGTACGATGTCCTGGGATCTGGACGTCGTACTCGATCGCGACAACAGGCCGCATTTTCTTACCGTGTGTTCCGCCGACCTGAATCCCTTCACACCGTTCGATGAAGCGCCGACCGATTCCACCATCAACCTTCTGCACGTGGATTCCACGTTCACCACCGAGATCGCCATGACGGGAGACAACACGTGGGCCATGCTGCCGGTCGGTCCGGCACGCCGCGTACGAATAGACCGCCTGTCCTTCACCGCCGGCACGAACGACGAATCTGCATGGGTATTCCGCAACGAACCACAGTGGGCACGCAGCCATGACGGTACGAAGCTGTACGCGAAATGGATATCCCCCATACTATCCTGGCGCGTTGCGAATGTCGCCGGACAGGCAACCCTGTTCGCCGATACCCTGACGCAGGTCTACGCCAACGGCAGGCATGTCGACAGCCTCAATCTGGATGCCTGGGCATATGAATGGGATTTCGTGATGCCCGACCATAATCCGCCCGAGCTCGACAGCCTGATGCGCCTCACCGCGCTGGTTGACGTGGGAGCAAAGTTCTCGAAGATTGCGCGGCTCGCCGGCGACAGCGGCGAACTTCATGTCCTGTACGTGGAATGGGGTATTGGGGATACTCCGGACGATGATCCTGTCAACAGCGATCAAACAGTCTGGTATCTCCATGATTCAATCATCCCCGATATTCTGCTCGATGCGGACACCGACGTCTCGCCTCTCCCCGTCACCGTGACGCTCGGTCAGAACTATCCCAATCCGTTCAATCCAGCGACGAGTATTCCTTATTCATTGCCAAGGACATCCACTGCCGATCTGCGTGTTTACGACATGCTGGGCCGGGAAGTTGCCGTGCTTGTGAGCGGTGAACAGATGGCCGGAGCGCATCGAGCGGCCTTCGATGCAGATGGATTGCCAAGCGGTATGTATCTCTATCGATTGACCACGAATGAAACCAGTACTTCTCGAATTATGATGCTCACGAAATAACATCACCCTGTTGATTGACCACGAGAAGTACAAAGCCCCCACCCGTTACCGGATGGGGGCTTGATTTTTTTGAACCGCAGCGAGAGATTATTGAGAGATACTGTCGCGAAAATTCGCGAGCAGCGCTCCTGATCGCTTCAGACTGTCGAGAATGCTCTCGAAGGCCTCGTGGCGTCCCTGCTTACGCGCCTGTTCGAGCAGATTCTTCTTCACGACCTTGGCAAACACCGTGGGAGAAATGTGTGCGTCGCCCTGGGTCACGAAGGTCCCGAAAACATCGTTCTGATACAGGTACCATACATGAAAGCCTTCGATGATATCGCTCGAAAGGGCCACGCGGGCGACGATCGAGTCCGCCCGATGACGTGAAAGCTGATGCTCAGTCATAAGGTAATTCATGCACAAGGTATAGTGGTTTTCCCCGCGCGCGACGCGGTGCGGCTCGGGCAGCTCGGCCGTGATTTCATGCAGTTCCTCCCGCTGGGTATCAATGCCGGCCTGCAGAACGAAAATCTGCGTCAGCAATTCCTGGCAGGATTCATCTGTTTCGCTGTCGATATGTTCTTCGAGGCGGGCCAGCTGATCTTCAGACAGACCGGTTTCCGGGTCGAGTATCAGAGCAAGTTTGCGATCCGCACCCACAGTCTGGTTGTAGGACTGCATGATATCGCGGATCTCGGATTGCTGCTCGGCGATGGACTCTGAATGCTCCTCCGCTTCGCGTGCCATGTTCTGGAATTCCTCAATGCTCATCTGTTTGCCGCCGCAGGCCGTACACAGCACGATTGCGGCCAACAGAAGAATATTGCGAAACAACGCGGAATCAATTCGTGTCATAGACACTCACTGAAGATGAAACAACGGTGGTCGAGTGAGACCGCCTCGCGCTAAAGCGCCCGCCGTGACCGGGAACGTTTGGTCCGCGGTACATCGGCACCGAAAGCACACTTCAGCGGACAGACAATTCTGTCTGCTGCATGAGGGTGCATGATCAGGGGAAGGCATTCACTCTTTCACTGCCGCCGGGCAATGAAGGGTCTGAAATCTGCGAAAAAATTCACAAAAAACAAATGGGCACGGCATCTTGTTTTTGTGGGCGTGGCGTCTTGTTTTTGACTGTGCTTCGGGGTCCACATCAGCCGAAAATCGCGCAGAAATCAAAGTTCGAGCGTTTCGCCGTATTCCATGACCCTGGCCTGCATTCCCTGCGCCTCGACCTTTTTGGCGAATACCTGAGGATCGGCGGCGATCACGGGGAACGTGTTGTAATGTATTGGAATGGCCAGACCCGGCTTGACAAATTCGACAGCCTTGACCGCGTCGTCGATGCCCATGGTGAAATTATCTCCGATCGGTGCCATCATACAGTCGATGTGATCGCGCTCACCGATAAGCTGCATGTCGAGAAACAGTCCGGTATCACCGCAATGATACAGCGTCTTCCCCCCCATTGTGATGACGACGCCCGCGGGTTCGCCCATATACAATCCTTCAGGTGATGAGGAGCCATGATGGGCAATGGTGAACTTCACCCTGCCGAACGGGAAATTGTACGCCCCGCCGATATGCATGTTGTGCGCATTGACGCCCTTCTCCGACGCATAGTTGGCGAGTTCGTTCACGGCGATGATCAGGGCATTCTGCTTTTCGGCAATGTCGAGCGCGTCGCCGAGATGGTCTCCGTGCGCATGGGTCAGTACCACGTACTGCGCCTTCACGCTGTCGACTGCAAGCGGGGCGGTGGGATTACCGGTGAGAAATGGATCAATCACGACCGTGTGGGTTCCATCATCGAGAAGAAAGGACGAGTGGCTGAGGTAGGTCAGTTTCAGCATGATAATTCTCCGAATCTATGGCTTCTGGCGTGTCGGTAAATATAGATGCCCCGTGCCGGGAACGCAATATTCCCTTCCAGAACGATTTTTTCACCGAAATATCCGAATTTCCTTTTTCCCGCCAGGCGATTTCCTTAACTTTGTGGAAGGGCGTTTTCGTCTCTTACACGTTTTCTTCAGCAACTATTTGAGAAGGAATCTCAATGGCTACCGCACTGAACGACTTCATGCAGGAAGTCAAGACCAAAAACCCCGGTGAAGCGGAATTTCATCAAGCCGTGGAAGAGGTTGTGGAAACACTGCTTCCGGTCCTGGACAAACATCCGGAATATCGGAAAGCTCGCATCATGGAACGCATGGTGGAACCGGAACGTGTGATCATGTTCCGCGTCCCCTGGATGGCTGACAACGGTGAAGTCCGCGTTAATCGCGGATATCGCATCGAGTTCAGCAGCGCGATCGGTCCCTACAAGGGCGGACTGCGATTCCATCCCAGCGTTACGCTCAGCATCCTCAAATTCCTGGGATTCGAACAAATCTTCAAAAACAGCCTTACCACCCTCCCCATGGGCGGCGGTAAGGGCGGCTCGGACTTCGATCCGAAGTTCAAGTCCAAAAACGAAATCATGCGCTTCTGCCAGAGTTTCATGAGCGAACTGTTCCGTCATATCGGACCGAATACCGACGTACCCGCCGGTGATATCGGTGTGGGCGGACAGGAAATCGGCTACATGTTCGGGCAGTACAAGAAACTGCGCAACTCCTTTGACGGTGTGCTCACCGGCAAGGGACTCTCCTGGGGCGGAAGCCTCATTCGTCCGGAAGCGACAGGCTTCGGCGTCGTGTATTTCGCCAATGAAATGCTCGCCACGAAGGGCCAGTCGTTCGAAGGAAAAACCGTCACCATCTCCGGCTTCGGCAACGTCGCCTGGGGCGCCGCGACCAAGGTCAACCAACTCGGCGGCAAGGTCGTGACGCTCTCCGGTCCTGACGGTTACATCCACGATCCTGACGGTATCAGCGGCGAGAAGATCGAGTACATGCTCGAGCTGCGCGCCAGCAATCAGGACATTGTCGAACCATACGCTGAGCAGTTCGGTGTGGAATTCGTGCCCAACAAGCACCCGTGGGAAGTCAAGTGCGACATCGCACTGCCCTGCGCCACGCAGAACGAACTCAACGAGGAAGATGCGAAGAACCTCATCGCCAACGGCTGCCTCTGCATCAGTGAAGGCGCCAACATGCCGACCACTCCGGAAGCTGCGAAGCTCATCCTCGAATCTGATATTCTGTACGGTCCCGCCAAGGCAGCCAATGCCGGCGGCGTCGCCGTGTCGGGTCTCGAAATGACGCAGAATTCCATCCGCATGAACTGGTCTCGTGAGGAAGTGGACAACCACCTGCACCGCATCATGAAGAACATCCACCAATCCTGCCTTGTTGCCGCCGATACCTATGGTACGTCGGGGAATTACGTCGCAGGAGCTAACATCGCCGGCTTCACGAAAGTGGCCGACGCGATGCTCGCACAGGGCGTCGTATAATCCGACTACCCGTGTACAAACAAAACACCCCGCCGCGGCGGGGTGTTTTGTTTTATGGTTGATGTTCGCGAACTACACGACGAATCGATCGTCTTCGTCATCACTCTTGTATATGTCGCCCATATCACGGCAGCATCGAAAAATGGCCCCTGAGCCTGACTGCCCATCGACACGAATCTCCATGTCCTCGGATGTGCGAACGTGGCGAACGAACGTGGTCTGCTCCACCTCTTCCAGCGATTCGATCCAGTCCCAGTCGATAAGATCCTCTTCCTTGTAGTGCCGGGTGGTAAAGTATGCGATATGGAAAGATGTCAGGTTCTGGAAGAAATGTGACCCCTGCGAGGGATCGGGCAGCATGTCGGGAAGCGACGTCTCCACTACTGCATGCGCGCCCGAGATACCGGTAAAGCGCACGGGGATGCCCAGGAAATGATCCGCCGAGCCCCAGCGGCCCGGACCAACGAGCAGGTAAGGCGTCTTCGCCTCGACAAGCTTGCGGTTGAGTTCCGCCACTTCGATCGCCATTTCCTGCGTCTTCGCACTGTCGAAGGTGTCGGATTTTACGTACACGATATCCTTCAGGCGGTAGATGCCGTTGCCGAGAACGTTTTTGCTGTACAGCACGAGGTTTTCGCTCTCGAGGTACTCTGGCTTGATTTCCACCGAACCTTCCTCTTTCACCATCGGCCGCACCTGCAGGAAATCGAATTCGGAGATGTCGTCGAAATGCTGTCCGAGCACGCCGGCGAACTCGATTTCCACCGGGCAATTCATCGCCGTTTCACACAGTGTCATAAGAAGCCTGAGGACCTTCGCAAGAGGGATATAATCCGACTGCAGTATGGGCGCGAAGTTCACAACGCGCAACCCCTTGCGGAATGTGCCCTCGTACAGCGAATCATCTTCCGTGCAGAATGTCGAGGCCATGTATTCCAGCGTGCCGTGCTTTTCGGAATCCTTCATACTGAGGAGCACAAGGTTTTCATCCTCGCTGGGATCCTCTTTCAGAGGATCCGATTCAAGATCGATGGCGAAGAATTTCTTTTGCGAATTCGTGAAATAATCACGCCGCGTCGCAAACTGCGGCATGATGGTAGGATACTGCGGACAGAACTGCGCGCTCACGCCACCGTCGACGATGGTCTTTCCCAATCCCACTGCCAGGTTCACGACGCCGTCTGATTGCTTCGCATCACCGAAGGGATAATAATTGAACGAGCGCGCAACCCCGGAGTAATGGGGATAGTAATAATTGTCGAAACGCGTGCCGGCCGTCTCCTGGACAATCACCGCCATCTGTTCTTCCTCGACGCGGTGGCCCGTGGCCTCGATGTAGTTCTTCGCGCTCTTGAGGTAGGTCGACGCGTACACGTATTTGATCGCCTGCAGCAATTCTTCAAAGCGTACATAGAGATCATCGTTGCTGTTCGGAAGCATGACCGTGGCGTAGATACCCGCGAAGGGCTGGTACAACGTATCCTCGAGCAGGCTCGACGAACGAATTGCGAGCGGCTGGTTGTTCTGCCGCACGATTACGCGCAGGTCTTCCTCGATATTGCTGGGGAAGCGCCCGTTCATGAAATGCTGCACGATTTCTTCATCCGGAATATTCTGTACGACCACGGGCAGCAGGTCGTTCAGCTCCATGAACTGGTTGAAGACGTCCGTACACAAAATCACCGAGCGGGGAATCTTGATGCGCACATTCGGGAAGTATGACGGATGCAGATAATTCTTGAGGATGTTGTCGATGAAGGCGAGACCGCGCGCCTTGCCGCCCATCGATCCGCCCCCGACACGCAGGAACGTGGCGCTTGAATCGAAGTCCTCATGCGACAGTTCGGCGATCATGCCGCGTTCGTCGTAAATCACCAGCTCGTCGATCTTGCGGATGATATAGGAACGCAACTCATCGAAGGATTCGAATTCCGTGATCTTTACCGGCTTGATTTCCTGCGCCAGGCGAAAGCGCGTACGCGCGAGCAGCCAGTTGGAAAAGTGGTCATGAGAGGCGTGATAGCGCAGCGACTCGTCGGGCACACTGTGCAGTTTTTTACGCAGCTGACGGATGGTGCGTGCCCGGTCGACCTCGGTACCATCGGGCATACGGAAAATGAAATCGCCGAAACCGAAATTCGTGAGCATGTAATCACGCACTTCCTGCAGCAATGTACGCGATCCCTTATTCACGAATGCTGCGTTCAGGCTCGCAATCTCTTCACGTAATTCTTCCTGCGACGATTGCACCAGCACGGGCAGTTCAGGACATTTTTCGCGTACACGACGGATGTACTTCAAACCTGCACGGCTGTCCTCTTTGCCGTCGACGGGAAATTTTACATCGGTGATAATTCCGAGCAATTCCTGCCGGTACTTGTGGAAATAGCGCCAGGCCTCCTCGTAGTTGGTCGCGTGCAGGATCTTCGGACGGGCGCGCTGGCGCAGCAGTTTCTCGGCAAAATTCTTCCCTTCTTCGATGAGCATCTGCCCCTGCTTGATCAGCTCAGTGTAAATCAGCGGCAAATACGATGAGTAGAACTGCGGCGAGTCCTCCACGAGAATGATTGCGCGCACACCGAAATCCTTGCAGTCCGACCGCGCATTGATCAGATCCTCGAGCAGCTTGATGATGGCGAGGAACAGCTTGCGGTCACCCGACCAGATGAATGTGCGGTCAAACAGGTCGATCGCTCCTTCGTTGAGCAGAATCTGCAGCTCTTTGCTCTGATAGCCCAGCAGCGCGACAGGGATGTCGGGGTTCATATCCTTGACCGAGCGACAGAAGACATCGAGGCGCATGTCACCCAGGCGCATCATCGTGATGACGAGATCGAACTGATGCTGTTCGAGAGCCTCGAGCGCGGCTTCGCCGGAATACACGCGCGTGATCGACGGCGCATAATGCAGATTCAGTTCGAGGTACTCGCTGAAGATTGCCTCGGTCAGCTGTCCGTCGTCGACCAGCGTATAAAAGTCATAGCGGCTGGAAACCAGCAGGATATTATTGACGCGGAAGCGCATCAGATCCTTGAAATCGAGATCATGCGGACTGATATCCCGGTTCGAAAAACCCGATTGCTGGATGATGTCCCGGAGTTCGTCTCGTTTGATGCGTCTGCGCTTCATATTCCCGCCGTTGATTGTAGGCTGTCTCAAATAATCTACGCCTGATGGCAGGCACCTGCAAGTCACCCTCACGCAAAAAAGATTTTTGTATGTGAATATTTTTACACAATTTTATGGAAAGCCTGACACGATGTCGTTGTAGGGAATTCCCTACATGAAGCAGGATAGATCCCCTACACTACGATTCTCCGAATCGTCATAATTTTGTAGAGATATATCGGACCTTTTTCCCCGTTTATTACAGCCTGACACACCGAACGACGAGACTTCCCCAAGCGTATTGACTGTGCATCTCTTCATAGAATTGGCAGAATATCAGAACTGTATCTGATCATTGTCCGCCCTTTTCAACACACCACTCATTAGTTACAAGGAGTGTTCCATGTCAACCGCATTAACCGAATTCATGAACGAGGTCAAGGCGAAGAATCCCGCCCAGCCCGAATTTCACCAGGCCGTGGAGGAAGTTATCGGCTCGCTGCTTCCAGTAGTCGATAAGCATCCTGAATTCCGCAAAGCAAACATCCTGGAGCGGATCGTGGAGCCCGAGCGCGTGATTATGTTCCGCGTTCCCTGGATGGACGAAAATGGCGATGTACAGGTCAACCGTGGATACCGCGTCGAATTCAACAGCGCCATCGGCCCGTACAAGGGCGGACTCCGCTTCCATCCGAGTGTGAACCTCGGTATCCTCAAGTTCCTCGGTTTCGAACAGGTATTCAAGAACAGCCTTACCACGCTCCCGATGGGCGGTGGCAAGGGCGGTTCGGATTTCGATCCGAAAGGCAAGTCCGACAACGAAGTCATGCGCTTCACCCAGAGCTTCATGAGCGAGCTGTTCCGTCATATCGGACCCAACACTGACGTCCCTGCAGGCGACATCGGTGTCGGCGGCCGTGAGATCGGTTTCATGTTCGGTCAGTACAAGAAGCTCCGCAACGCCTTTGAGGGCGTGCTCACCGGCAAGGGCCTGACCTGGGGCGGCAGCCTCATTCGTCCGGAAGCCACCGGCTACGGTACCGTGTATTTCGCGCAGAACATGCTCGCCACACGCGGCGAAAGCCTCGAAGGCAAGATCGTGACCGTCTCCGGTTCCGGAAACGTCGCGCAGTTCGCCGTTGAGAAAGTCAACGAATTCGGCGGCAAGGTCGTCACCCTGTCCGACTCCGCAGGCTATATCGTCGACATGGATGGTATCGACAAGGCGAAGTGGGAATATGTCATGGATCTCAAGAACAACCGTCGCGGCCGCATCAAAGAGTACGCCGAGCAGTACCCCAACGCCGAGTACTACGAAGGTACGGGCGTGTGGAAGGTGCCGTGCCAGGTAGCACTGCCCTGCGCCACGCAGAACGAACTCGATCTCGACGATGCCAAAGCCCTGCTCGAGAACGGCTGCTACGTCGTTTCCGAGGGCGCGAACATGCCGAGCACGCCGGACGCCGTGGATCTCTTCGTCGAGAAGGGTATTCTCTACGGTCCGGGCAAGGCTGCCAATGCCGGTGGCGTGGCCGTCTCCGGTCTCGAAATGAGCCAGAACTCGCAGCGCATCGGCTGGTCGCGCGAAGAGGTCGACGGTCATCTCCAGAATATCATGAAGAACATCCACGACTCCTGCGTGAATGCCGCTGAGACCTACGGCACGCCGGGCAACTATGTCAATGGCGCGAATATCGCCGGCTTCCTTAAGGTCGCCGATGCCATGATGGCTCAGGGCGTCGTCTAAGAGCACCGAAACAGCGCGGTTCTCTAGCGCAACGCCCCCTGTCCTCCAATGGACAGGGGGCGTTCTATTTTACAAATGCCGTGTTAAACTCCTTGCAGCCTCAGCTCTCCACCACGTTGTTCCGCTTCAGCACGACACCGCGACCGCTCTGTCCATCAACGATGATCTCCATGTCTTCCTCGGCAACAACGTGCCGCAGATGCGCAGTCTCCTCCACACACTCCAGTCCGTTCATCCACTCCCAGTCAATGCTGTGCGAATCGTTGTAATGGCGGAGCGTGAAATATGTGATACGAAAGGACGTAAGGTTCTGGAAGAAATGTGATCCCTGTGATGGATCGATGATCATGTTCGGCAGCGTGGTTTCCACAATGGCCGTGGCGGCCGAGATGTCACCGAATCCGACGGGGATTCCCAGTGAAGGATCGGACGATCCCCAGCGGCCCGGACCGATCAGCAGATACGGCCGGTGCGCCTCGAGCAGCTGCCGGTTGATCTCCGCGATCTCGCGGGCCATCGCACGCGTCTTCATCGCGTCGAACGTTTCGGGTTTGACAAACACGATGTCTCGCAGCCGCTTCAGTCCGTTGCCCAACGTCTGCTCACTCTGAAATACGATATCTTCGGGAGGGATGGCATCAAAATCGATATTGACGCTCCCCTCCTGCTTGACCATCGGACGCAGCTGAAGGAAACTGAACTCGGCAGGCATGGGTTTATCGGGCGATAGCTGCACGGCAAATTCGATTTCCACCGGACAGTTCACCGCGGTCTCGCACATCTCAACCAGCAGCCGAATCACATTGTTCAGCGGGATCACCTCCGACTTCAGCACCGGTGCGAACGTGAGTACACGCGGACCTTCGCGACTCATCCCCTCGTAAAGACGGTCATCCTGACCCGAATATGTTGATGCGAGATATGTGAGGGTGTTGTGCTCCTCTGCCTGTTTCAGGGTCAGCTGCGCGAGGTTCTGATCTTCCTTCGGGTACTTCCGAATGATATCCGATTCGATATCGAGGGCGAAGAAATCGAGCTGTGAATTGTGAAACAGGTCGCGTGTGGTCCCGAACTGGGGGTACACATGTGGATACGCCGGCGAATACTGCAGACTGGTGCCGCCGTCCACGATGGTCTTACCCAGACCGAGTGCCAGGTTCACCACGCCGTCTTTCTGCTTCGCCTTCCCGAAGGGATAGTAGTTGAACGAGCGCGCCACGCCGGAGATGTGCGGGTAGAAGTACTGTCCGTGACGTTGCCCCACCATCTCCTGGATAATCACGGCCATGCGCTCTTCCTCGATGCGGTTCGCCGTAGCCTCGATGTAATTCTTTGCCTGACGAAAATACGTCGAGGCAAAAACATATTTGATCGCCTGGGTCAGATTGTGGAATCGTACCGAGGGATCGCTGCTGCTGTTCGGGATCATCACCGTCGCATAAATGCCCGCGAAGGGCTGATACATCGCGTCCTCGAGCAGTGAAGACGATCGCACTGCCAGCGGGAAATGCGCCTTGTCAAGAATTGCTCGCAGATCGCCCAGCACTGTGGCCGGGAGGTCGGCATGCAGAAACGCGCGCAAGATCTCCTGGTCGCTCACATTCTGCACCGCAAGCGGCAGCAGGTCGTTCTGTTCGATGAACTGTGAAAAGACGTCAGTTCCCAGGACGATCGTGCGTGGGATGGATATGCGCATTCCCGGGAAAAAGTCTCCGGAGAGGTAGCGACGCAGGAGATTGTCCGTAAAGGCGAGGCCGCGGCCTTTGCCGCCGAGCGAACCGGAACCGATGCGCAGGAAGGTATCCATCGGATCGTATTCCGCTCGTGCGAAATCCGAGATGACGCCTTTCTGATCCTGAATGAGATGGTCGCTGATGGCTTTCAGCAAATAGGTCCGCAGCTCGTCCGTGGAATCGAATTGCGTGACCTTCACAGGCTTGAGTTTCTTCGACAGCTCGAAACGCGTCCGGGCTTTCAGCCAGTTGCTGAAATGGTCACGCGAGGCATGGTAGAGCAGCGATCCGTCGGGAATGTAACGCAGTTTCTCGCGCAGTTCGCGGAGGTTGTGTGCACGGGTCACCTCTTCGCCTTCGGGTGTACGGAAAACGAAGTCACCGAAGCCGAAATTCTCTTTCATGAACTCGCTCAGCGACTGCAGCAGCATGCGCGAATTCTTATCGGCAAATGAAATGCCTTCCTGTTCGATCTGCAGGCGCAGTTCGGTGTTGGACGACTGGATAAGTATCGGCAGTTCGGGCTGTTCCTTCCGCACGGTACGTGAGAATTTGAGTCCCGCCAGCTCATCCATTTCTCCTTCACATTCAAAGCGCATATCGGATATGATGCCCAGCAATGTCTTGCCATATTTTCGGTACAGCGTCATCGCTTCGTCGTAGGAATTCGCCATGATGATCTTCGGCCGCGCACGCTGGCGCAGCAGTTTGTCGGCAAAATTCTTCCCTTCCTCGATCAATGCCTGCACCTGCCAGATCAGTTCGGCGTAAATCAATGGCAGGTACGAGGAATAAAACCAGGGAGAATCCTCCACCAGCATAATGGTGCGCACTCCGAAATCAAGACAGTCCACCGGCGCATTCCGAATGTCCTCGAGCAGCTTGATGATGGCGAGGAAGAGTTTGCGGTCACCCGACCACACGAAGATGCTGTCGAAGGTGGACAGGTCGGCGGTTTTCATGTAGAGGTCGAACTCGGCCGATTGGAACGACAGCAGCACTACTGGCAAGTCGGGATGCTGCCGCTTGAGATTTCCGCAGAATGAGGCCAGGTCCATGTCTCCCAGTCGCAGCATGGAGATGACGAGATCGAAATCCTCGCTTTCCAGTTTGCGCAACGCCGCCTCACCCGAATTCACACGCGTGATATGCGGGGCATAGTGGAGATTGAGCTCCGTGTACTCATTGAAGATGGCCTCTGTCAACTGGCCATCCTCCACGAGGGTGTAATAGTCATACAGACTCGATACGAGCAGGATCTTGTTGATCCTGAACGTCATCAAGTCCTTGAAATCGAGCTGCCGCACCTTTGGAAGGGACGTCCCAATGCCGGATTCCTGGATGAGGTCGGTAACCTCGTCGTCATGTGTCAGTTTCGAACTCATAGGCCGCGCTGTTACACCCAGCCACGCATTTTACATGCTTCAGCCACGCGTGCGATGGCGATCATATAGGCCGCATCCCGCATGGGGATGTTGCGGCGATGCGCCATCTGCGAAACGGAGAAGTACGCGTCGGTCATCTGCGTATCGAGCTTGCTGATCACCTCGTCGCGCGTCCAGAAGTAATTCATGTTGCTCTGCACCTGCTCGAAGTAACTGCAGGTGACACCACCCGCATTTGCCAGGAAGTCCGGCACAAGCCAGATCTTCTTTTCGCGGATGACGGCGTCCGCCGGGGGCGTGGTCGGACCGTTCGCGCCCTCGGCGATGATCTTCACGCTGCCCTTGATGCCCTTCACGGTATCCCGGTTGATCTGGTTTTCCATTGCCGCGGGAATCAGTACATCGACCTCCTGCTCGATCCACGCGTCTCCGGGCAGCACCGTGTATCCTGCCTCTGCAGCCTTGTCGCGGTTGATTTCTCCGTAGGAGTTTGTCATGCTGCGCAGCTGCTTGAGGTCCACTCCGTCCTTGCGGAAAAACGCGAACGCTTCCTGCGCCGTCTGATCCCAGCTTGAGACGCAGAGCACCTTGCCGCCGTAGGAATGGAAGAGATCGATGGCATACTGTGCCACGTTGCCGAAGCCCTGCACTGACGCTGTCGCTTCCTCCATACGCAGCCCCAGTTCGCTCAGCGCCTCGCGCACGGTGTAGATGACACCATAACCCGTGGCTTCGGTGCGTCCGAGCGATCCGCCCATGCCGACTGGTTTTCCGGTGATGAAGCCCGGGGCCTTGCGTCCGGTGAGATGCTCATATTCATCGAGCATCCAGAGCATGTGCTGTGACGAGGTCATGACGTCCGGAGCCGGCACATCGCGGTCGGGCCCGATCGCATCGATGAGTTGTCGCACCCAGCCGCGGCAGAGGGCCTCCTGTTCGCGTGGCGAAAGGTTGTGCGGATCGCAGATCACACCGCCCTTGGCGCCTCCGAGGGGAATGTCGACCACGGCGGTTTTCCACGTCATCCACATGGAAAGCGCGCGCACGGTGTCCACCGTCTCCTGTGGGTGGAAGCGCACACCGCCCTTTCCAGGACCGCGCGCGGTGTTGTGCTGAATCCGGAAGCCGCGGAAGACCTTGTAGCTTCCATCGTCCATACGGATCGGGATGTTGAAATGCATTTCGCGATCGGGCACGCGCAGCAGGTCTCGTGTGGCTTCGTCGAGCCCCAGCTGATTGGCGACGGCGTCAAACTGCTCCTGCGCCATCCGGTAGGGATTGAAAGATTCTGTGCTCATTCGGCTCTCCGAACAAATTCTGATATCTGAATCGTAGCGTACTGCCCGAGGATCGTCTGGTCGTTCCGTGCAACTATATTTCTCGTAAGCACGCGATTTTGACCGTGGAAACAACATACAAGTTTTGCCGTCAACACTCAATTCCGTACCGGCAGCTCCGTTTCCTATCCAGACAGCAGACCGCAATGTCTTTATCCTTGCTCCGCCAATCCGTATCTTCCGAATGCATACACAACGGCAGGGGCTCGATGAAAAACAAGGAAAAATCTCTCGGCGATCTCCTTTACGCACTCGGTGAACGCGCCAAGGAACTCAACTGCCTCTACCATGTGGAGGAAGTACTCGCGAGACCGGAAACGATGCTGGAGGAAATATTCGCGGAAGTGATCAAGGCCATTCCACCCGGGTGGCAATTCCCCGACATCTGCCGCGCCCGCATCACGTTTGGCGGGCGGTCGCATACCTCCGTCGATTTTGTCGAAACCCCGTGGCGTCTCGCAGCGGACATCATGGTGCATGAAAAAGCCGAAGGCCGTCTCGAAGTGTTTTATACACGCGAGGTGGGCCCGGCGGATGAAGGCCCGTTCCTGCAGGACGAGCGCAAGCTCATCAACACCATCACCGACCGTCTCGGCCATCACATCCAGCATCAGCGCATGCGCAACGTCTTCTCTGAATGGCAGTCGCTCAAGGAGCAGCTCGCTGAAAAGAAGCGCGAAGAATGGAAAGTCATCCTGCAGATGCTGCGGCGCACCGATCAGAACTTGTATACGAGCATCTCCCGCAAGATGCTCAACCGCCTCTGCTGGGCCGGCATCAAGAACGCCTGCGACCTCATGCAGCGTTTCGGCTCGAAGGACAACGACCAGGACGATGTATTCGGTGAATCCAACGTTCCGCGGCAGCGCGAGCAGCTGCACCATTTCATCACATCGAGTGACGAGATCTACCAGATCGCTGCCGAAAATCTTGGCGAGGATGAAATTCTCTCCCTCATCCAGAAATGGATCAAGGACGACAAGGCGTCCTTTCTCGTCAATACCGTTGAAAACCAGCACACGTCGCTCTCCGAAATCGTGGACGCCATCGCTCGGTACTACCACATTTTCCCCGAAGGAATCGACCTTTCGCCCGCAACGGAGAAAGGGCTCCGCGTTTCTCTCATCCGGCGGTTTTTCACCGACCAGCTTCCATATATCAACGTGGCGAAGCATTTCCTCGATGCGCATGATTTCTTCGAGCTGACCAAACGCACAATTTTCCACCAGAAGAGTCACGGCAAGCTCGGCGGCAAGAGTTCGGGGCTCTTCCTCGCCTGGCATATTATCCGCAAGGAGGCCGAGGCCAGCGGGCGCTTCCAGAACGTGCGCATCCCGAAGACGCGCTACATCACCTCCGACGGCATCCTCAACTTCATCCACTACAACAATCTCGAAGAGGTGTTCAACCAGAAGTACCTCGACATCGAACAGGTACGGGAGGAATACCCGTCCATCATCCAGGTGTTCAAGAATTCCTATTTCTCGCCCGAGGTGATCAAGGGACTGTCGATGGCGCTGGATGAGTTCGGCGATAATCCGCTGATCGTACGCAGCTCGAGTCTGCTCGAAGACAGCATGAGTGCGGCCTTCTCAGGGAAGTACAAAAGCCTCTTCCTCGCCAATGCCGGCACGAAGGCACAGAACCTTGCTGCGCTGCTCGATGCGATCGCTGAGGTGTACGCCTCCACCTTCGGACCCGATCCGATCGAATACCGGGCCGAACGTGGGCTGCTGGACTTCCACGAGGAAATGGGCATCATGATCCAGGAGGTGGTGGGAACACGTGTGGGCAAATACCTGATGCCGGCCTGGTCGGGCGTGGCTTTCAGCAACAACGAATTCCGCTGGTCGCCGCGTATCAAGCGTGAAGACGGCCTCATCCGTCTCGTGCCCGGGCTGGGTACGCGCGCCGTGGACCGTATCGGTGACGACTACCCGGTGCTGCTCGCGCCCGGACAGCCCAACCTGCGTGTCAACATCACGCCCGACGAAATCGTCCGCTATTCTCCCAAGAAGATCGACGTCATCAACCTCGAAAAGGAGACCTTCGAAACCATCGACATCCTCGACCTGCTGCGGGAGAGCGGGAACGATTATCCGGCGATCAACACGCTCGTCTCGCAGTATGACGGCGATATGATCCGACAGCCCTTCGGCTTCGATCTCGATTTCGAGAACGACGTGTACGCGGTGACCTTCAACGGCCTCATATCCAACACCGGTTTCGTGAAAGAGATCCATGAAATGCTCACGCTGCTGCAGGAGAAGCTCAACACGCCGGTGGATATCGAGTTCGCCTCCGACGGTCAGAACCTCTACCTCCTGCAATGCCGTCCCCAGAGCTTCACCCGACACAACATTCCTTCGCCCATCCCGCAGGATATTCCCCGTGAAAACACCATCTTCACGGCAAACCGTTATATCTCGAACGGCACGCTGCCAGACGTCACTCATATTGTCTACGTCGATCCCATCCGCTACTCCGAACTGCGCGACCGCATCGACCTGGTGACAATCGGACGTATCGTGGGCAAGCTCAACAAGCTGCTGCCCAAGCGGCAGTTCATCCTGATGGGTCCGGGACGCTGGGGCAGCCGGGGCGACATCAAGCTGGGGGTGAGCGTGACGTATTCAGACATCAACAACACCTCGCTGCTCGTGGAAATCGCGCGCGAACAGGGCGGTTACCTTCCCGACCTTTCTTTCGGTACACATTTTTTCCAGGACCTCGTCGAAGCGTCCATCCGCTACTTGCCGGTATATCCCGACGAGCCGTCGGTGCAGTTCAACGAGGCCTTTATCAAGCGCAGCCGCAACATCCTCCCCGACATCCTGCCGGACTATGCGAACTATGCAGATTGTGTATTCGTGGTGGACGTCCCCGCCAGCACGGAAGACAAAGTACTGCACGTACTGATGAACGCCGAACTGGAACAGGCGATCGGATACCTCGACGAGCCCTCCAACGGCACCCCCGAGGCTCCCGAAGCCACCGCTCCACGGCAGAGGACACCTGACGATCACTGGGAGTGGCGTCTGCGCATGACCGAGCGTATCGCGGCCGATCTCGATCTCGACCGCTATGGGGTAAAAGCCCTGTATGTCTTCGGAAGCACGAAGAACGGCACTGCCGGTCCGTCAAGCGATATCGACATCCTCGTCCACGTCGACTCCACTGACGAACAGATGGCCTGTCTCGACAACTGGTTCCGCGGCTGCGGCATGAGCATGGCAGAGATGAACTTCCTGCGCACCGGATACACGTCCGACAACCTCCTCGACGTGCATTACGTCACCGACGACGACATCGCCAACAGGTCGAGCTACGCCGTAAAAATCGATGCAATCACCGATGCGGCGAGGCTGTTGAGAAAACGGGAATAATACGATTCAACATAACTCCCGCTTCGCATCCTCAGGATGCGCGGGATCGAAGCGCACGAGCGCGAGTTCGCGGCCGTTGTGGGCTGCGGAGTAGCACCAGCTGCGACCGATCTGCTCCTTCCATTCACCAGTGATGGAAGCGGATTCGTGGATGTGTCCGTGGAGGGTGATGAGGGGCTGGCGCTGCTCAATGAAACGCTTGATCGCGACGCTTCCGACATGCACATCCAGCGGAGCGTGGTCGATCATCTTGCCGTCGAGTGCGGCGCGGTCGAGTTTCGTCTTGTACGGGGGTGAATGAAACAGCATGATGGAGGAAGGGACGTCCATCTCTGCAGTCAGCTCTGCCAGGTCTTCCTGTATGGTACGGTAGCGCAGTTCGCGTGCATCCAGCGGAACAGAATGCCGGCCGTCTTCCGGTGCGATGCAGCCGGGTTCTAAGTAGCGTGATACGTCGTAGCGCTCCCAGTCTTTGCGCTGAAACGGCGTAGGCGGCACGTAGGCATACCCGCCAAGCGCATATTCTCGCCAGGGAAGGTTTGTATTGTGGAGATATGTCCACAGTCCCTTATAGCTCTCATCCAGGATCTGCGCCTCATGTACTCGCGGATCATCATTGCCGAAAATGAGGAACACACGTGGATACCTCTCCCCCATCTCCTCCTTGAGCCTTCGAAACCTTACCGCAAAGTACTCGTCGATAAAATCCGTCACCGGCGGATAGAGGCCGGCAGCCGAACGCGCGTGTGAAGGCAGCAGGTCCCCGCCGAGAAAGACAGCGTCCGGCACCTCTTCCACGATGCGTGTGAAGAGCTGTTCATAGCGATGCTGGTGTCCGTGAAGATCGGAAACGAAGAAGCAGAGCATGGCGTGGCGTCAACGTCGGAACTGGAAATAGTAATGCAGTGAGAGCAGCGCCCAGGAATAGCCGTCGTTGTCGCTTCCGCGTTCGATGATATCCCATTCGTCTGTCGACGAGTACGTAACACCGAACAGTGCACGAATACCGAGTTTACGCCAGGAGATGACTTCCAGTCCCACCCCGGCTCCGTAAGCGAAATGCACCCCTGGAGAAGGATCCTGCAACGAGACACCGTCTCGCAATGTACTGTTGATGGAGAGGAGTCCACCCCGTGCCTGCAATATTGGGAACAGGCTTCCGCGCAGCAGCGGCGCACGCAGTTCGAAGAGCAGTCCGGCCTCGTAGAAATCGGTGTTGGACTCGAGCGCATACTGCGTCGAGCGCATCTTCCCCCCGCCACCGTAAAGACCTACCGCGATATTCCGATGCGTGATGTAGGCCGCCTCAGCGAAACCGATGGGACGGAAATGGTAATGCTTGCTCTCCTTGGTGAGGTCCCCCCCGAGCACTCCGACACCGCCCGCAACACCCAGGCGCATCGATCGCAGCCGCGGGGCATAAGGATAGCCGCGCATCTGTGCTTCTGCGGTCAGGGAAAGGAGAAGCGTAAACAGAAGTGCAAGAGAGAAAAGGTGTTTCATAGAAATCCCGTACATTGACGTGAAACGGATCAGGCACCGGCGCGCTGTACGGCAGACATGCGATTGGTGAGCAGACTGATGTTGTGAGAGTATAAGCAAATCCGGCCATGAGCGCAAAGACACCCCCGACCCTTTTTGAATCCGAATCCTTACCCGAAAAGAAAGCCCGCATGCGCAAGGTGCTGCGTGCGCTGAGAACGGAATTCCCTGTTCCCGCCTGTGCCCTGCTGCACGAGGACCCCTTCCAACTGTTGATCGCGACCATTCTCTCGGCGCAGTGCACTGATGAACGCGTGAACATGGTCACGCCCGACCTCTTCGCGAAATATTCCACCGCAGAGGAAATGGCGCTTGCCCCGCAGGAAGAGATCGCCGAGATCATCCATAGCACGGGGTTCTACCAGAACAAGTCAAAGAACATCAAGGCCTGCTGCCAGGCGCTGGTGGAGCAACACAACGGTGAGGTACCGGGGACGATGGAGGAGTTGGTGGCTCTGCCCGGTGTGGGCAGGAAGACCGCCAACGTCGTGCTGGGTAACGCCTTCGGGGTGCCGGGGTATCCGGTGGACACCCACGTCCGCCGTATCGCCAATCTCATGGAGTTCACCGACTCCGAGAATCCAGAAATCATCGAGCAGCATCTCTGTGCGATCACCCCGAAGAAGTACTGGACCGACGCCAGCCACCTCCTCATCCTTCACGGACGCAAGACCTGTATCGCCCGACGGCCGCGGTGCGGGGAGTGCGGGGTACGGAAGTGGTGTCCGGCCGGGATCTGAGAACAGGGATTAGAACAGATTACTCTGATGCCTTACAGGGATTACACGGATTTCGCAGAGGATTATAACACCCCCTCGTTCCAACGCTCCAGCGTTGGAACGAGGCTAAGGGCGCAAAATCTACTCCGCCGACAACCGCAGCAACTCCACCACCATCGTGAGGGCCTTCTCCATGTCTTCGATATGGATATGCTCCTCGGTGGAATGCTCGAGACGGGCGCCGATGCCGACGACGGCCATTTCGATGCCTTCGTTGTTGTAGATGGAGGCGTCGGTGAAGCCCGTAATGAACGTCGTGGTGGCTTCGACTC
This sequence comes from Ignavibacteria bacterium, assembly GCA_002869275.1. Classification (GTDB taxonomy): domain Bacteria; phylum Bacteroidota; class Ignavibacteria; order SZUA-365; family SZUA-365; genus BM516. Next base: position 40,957 of record PKTF01000371.1, read on the forward strand.
CAGCCACACGCAGGGCTTTCTTGGCCATCTCCACAGTCCAGCTGTCATCAGGAATATCGACTGCCTTGCAGAGGTTGTTGACCGTGATCTCCACGGTCGCGCCGATCGATTCGACTTCGCGCGTGATGATCTCGACCATTTCCTTCGAAAGTGCGTCGGCCTTGTCATGCGTCAGCGAACGGCACTCGGCCAGGAAGCTGGCACGATCAGGCACGCCGTTGCGGATGATGCCGCCTTCGATCACGCCCACGTTGGCGGTGGTCTCTTCGTCGAGACGACCGAGGCGCAGCGCGCTGATGGCTTTTGATGCTGCAAGGATAGCAGAGATGCCTTTCTCCGGCTCCATACCGGCATGCGCCGCACGCCCGGTGATGGCAACGTCAATGGCGAAGTACGAGGGACCGCCGATTACGATGGTGTCCAGCGTGTCGTTGTCGAGCAAGAAGCCCTTTTTCGCTGTGAGTTTTGAATAGTCGAGGTTTTTCACTCCCAGCAATCCGACTTCCTCCTGCCGGCTGATGGCGACCTCCACCGGGGGACGCACCTCTGCGATGCGCAGCGCTTCGAGCATCTCGGCGATGCCGGCCTTGTCGTCCGCAGCGAGAATGGTGTCGCCCTTGGAGCGAATGACACCGTCCGCCAGGACAGGTTCGATGCCCACACCGGGCTTGACCGTGTCGGCGTGACAGGAGAGCAGAATCGGGTCCTTCCCTTCACAGCCTTTCGCAGGGAAACGCGCGATGAGATTCCCATAATCATCGGTCTCTGCCTCGCCGCCGAGCGCTTCGAATTCCTTTTTCAGGTACGCGATCATCTCAGCTTCCTCGCCGGATTCTGATGGAATACGTACCATTTCCATGAACTGCTTGATCATGCGTTCAGACATAACAACCTCGTTTCACGATGAAATATGATTTCGCTTTTCTCTGTCCGTTATCAGTCGAAGGTAACAACGATCTCGTCGTCGATATCGAACTTGATGCCTTCGATACCCTTCAGAACTTCCTGTGCGGCTGCCGGACTCATCTCCTCGCTCTTTTCGAGAACTTTCAATGCCTCGGGATTGTCGAGCATCTGATCAAAGTTGAAGTCGATGAGCGTGATGGTGGAGCCATCAACGAACTGCGCATTCGTTTCCTCGATATCGCCATTGACCTTGATGGCCAGAGTCATGCGCATACCACGGAATAATTCCTTCATCTGCTCAAATTCCATGTCACTCTCACCGGGTTCATCGCTCTGCTCATCTTCAGGCATGTCCTCGGTTATTTCTTCCTCGATCTCCTCTTCCTCGATGAACGGCTTGATCACAAGTCGCGCCGGCGATCCGGGAGTAAACTGGAAGTGGATACGCTCTTCCTTCTCCTCAGCGCTCTGCTCCTCGCCCGGCATGTCGGGAAGAGCGGATCCCGGATTCTGGTCCATGTTGATCGCGTTGATGTCGTCGAACGTAAAGCGTGCAGAGTATCCCGTCCCTGTGGCGGATTCCACTTCCTCGTAGGAGACAAGCTTGACGCCGGCGCCCATCTTCTCTGCACGCTCGGCAACATCGTCCTCGCTGAACATGGAGAACGGTTCAGCCTGCTCAACAGGCTCATCGGAATCTTCCTCTTCACCCTCGACCTTGAATGCGTCGCCCATTCCTTCCAGCATACCGATGACCATCTTGTTCATCAGCATGCGTTCTTCGATCGTCCCGCTGCCGTCGCTGTTGACTGACACCAGCATCTGCGTCTCGATGCAGCCGCTCACTGTCAGTCCGAGCATTGCCAGGAGTACTGTATAAAAAACTCGGTTCATGATACCTCCGTTATTGACATTGTTCGAGTTGTACAAGTTCATGCAATATAGCACGAGAAGAATCTGCGCGATGCATCAATGTGTCGAGTCCTCTGAATTGACCAGGTAGCGCTTGATTTTCTGTGTCGTCGTTTTCTCAAATTCGGTTTCACGGACCACGACGTCGCGGATCTGCTTGTGCGCCGGCAGCCTGCTGTTGAGCGCACGCAATTCGTTCTGCAGAAGTTCCTGCACATACTCAGGCGTGACGTCCTTCGCCGCCTTTTCCGCGTGCTCATACACCACATTGGCATCGGGCACGATCATCACGGCAATTCGCTCGTCACCGTCTTCGCCCTTCTTTCCGTATACAACGCATTCGAGTACAGCAGGAATACGATTGACCTCGTCTTCCATTTCCTCGGGAAACACGTTTTCTCCGTTCCGCGCAATAATCACGTTTTTCTTCCGGCCGTTGATATGCAGGAAGCCGTCTTCGTCCACATATCCGAAGTCGCCGGTACGGAACCATCCATCCTGCAGCACCTCACGCGTGCCGGTTTCATTTTTATAGTAGCCCTGCATCACGCTGTCGCCGGCGACCACGATCTCGCCGCGGCCTCTGGAATCCGGATCGTCGATGCGAATGCTCACGCCCGGCAGGGGCACGCCGGCTGCTTCGTCTTTGAATCTGTACAGGCGATTGAGCGCGAGGATGGGACTGGTCTCCGTCAGGCCATAGCCCTGAAGAAAGCTGAATCCGAGCGCCCGAAATCCGCGTGAAACCTCCACGTCCGGTGCCGCGCCTCCCGCGATGAGAATACGGATGGCACCACCGAACTGCGCGTGTACTTCACTGAACACCTTTCGCCGCACGCCGCTCACGCCCGCACGCTCGAGCATGCCGGTGATGGCCTGCAGAGGGCGTATAATCGCCGCCGTGAGTTTCTTCTCTGAGATCGCCTGCATGATGCGGCGGTACATCTTGTCGAACAGCAAGGGAACACCCAGCAGAATCGTGGGCTTGACACTACGCATGTCTTCGGCCACGGTTTTCAGCGACCTCGCGTAATGCGCCGAGGCGCCCTGTACTAGCGGACACAAAAAACCGCAGGTACATTCATAGGTATGGTGCATCGGAAGAACAGAAAGGAAACGGTCTTCCTTGAGGATCTCCAGCATCTGCAGCATGGCACGAAGGTTGGTACTGATGTTTCTCTGAGAAAGCATCACGCCCTTCGCACGTCCCATCGAACCCGAGGTAAACACGAGAATGGAAAGCGCTTCGGGATCGACCTTCGGAAATGCCGATGCGTCCATTGTCAGCTCCACGCCCTCGATCATGGCCTTCATCGATCGCACCGCACCGCGAACAGCGGTGATGTCCATATCCACCAGGAACTCCAGGCCTTTGACATCGTGAAGAAAGGATTCGAACATGTCGCGATAGGATTCGGAAAACACGGCCGCCCGGGCATCCGAAGCGTGCAGGATGGTGAGGATTTCATTTTCCTGAAGATTCCTGTCGATGGGTACTGCGACGCAGTTGAATGTGGTGATGGCAAGGTAGGCGATGCCCCACTGCACACGGTTTTCTGCAATCACTGCGACATGATCGCGCTCCCTGATTCCCATCTGCTTCAGCGCGGCGCCGAACCGCAGGACGTTCTCGAACAGCTGCGCGTAGGTCACCTGCTGAATCGGCGTGGGATTGAGGTCGGCCAGCGCGATTCGATCGGGATGCTCGTGAAGACCGTTCAGCAGGATATCCTGGAACTGCCGTATTTCCGGTACGGTGTAGAGCGGATACTCTTCCATCGTTGTTTTCATGATTTCTCCAGGTGCGTGTATTCTTCAGTACGTTCGCTTGCGGGATCACACAAACATCAGCAGCGAGAAGGCCATGACCACCATTCCTCCAATCAGTCCGTAAATGGAAAGATGGTGCTCACCATATTCACGTGCGCCGGGCAGCAGTTCGTCCAGCGAGATGAAGACCATGATTCCGGCCACCGAAGCGAATACGATTCCAAAAATGATGTCGGAGAAGAACTGCATGAGAATAAAGTAACCGATCAGAGCGCCAACAGGTTCGGCCAGTCCCGAACTGAAGGACAGCAGAAAGGCCTTTCTCCGCTTTCCGGTTGCATAAAAAATTGGAATGGATACCGCGATCCCTTCAGGAATGTTATGCACGGCGATGGCCACTGCGATGGGAATACCGAGTGCGGGATCTTCCACGGCGGAAAGGAAGGTCGCGAGGCCTTCGGGGAAGTTATGGATCGCAATCGCGATGGCGGAAAACACACCCGTGCGCATCAGTCGGCTCATGTCGGGAGTCGAACCGTTTGCCGGGATATCCTCGACCTTGCGCATTTCATGCGGATTGTCGGCGGAAGGAACAAGTTTATCAATGATGGCGATGACGGCGATACCACCGAAAAAACCTCCAACAGTGGCCCAGTTGCCGTCAACAACACCAAGTGCTTCGATGAGGGAGTCCTTGGCCTTGACGAAAATCTCGACCATGGAGACGTAGATCATGACCCCTGCTGAAAAGCCCATGGCGAGTGACAGGAATTTCGTATTCGTGCGTTTCGCAAAGAATGCGAGCGCGCTGCCGATGCCGGTGGAGAGTCCGGCGAACACCGTCAGTAAAAAAGCAAAAAGTATGTTGGGACTGTCCATTGCGTCTCCGGGTCAGTGCTCGTGTTCCGTAAGCGGTGAGGACGTATTCGAAGAAGTTTCCATCAAGCACTTCTCGTCCTCGTACTCGATTTCTATGGTAAGATGTTCGATGTCCATTCCGTCAACCAATCCCTTCACCGCCCGCTTGATCTCGACGACTTCCGCGGTTGAGCTGGATCGGTCAACAACAATGTGCGCAGAAAGCACATGCCGCGCACCATCGAGGGACCAGATATGCATGTGATGGACAGAGCGAACGCGTGACAGGCGGCAGATTTCCGATTCGAGATTCTCGATGTCCACATCATCCGGTACAGCCTGCAGAAACAGCGCGATGGTTTTATTGAAGTTCACAAACACGTTGTAATACAGGATGTACGAAGCAATGGCCAGCGACATCAGAGCATCCAGCACGGGCAGATGCCAGAACTGCATGATGATACTGGCAATAAGCACGGCGATCCAGCCGAGCACGTCCTCGATGAGATGCCATGCCACCACGCGTGCGTTCATTGACTTGCTGTTGCGCAGGCGCAGTACGGCCACGCCATTGAGTATCACACCCGCGATGGCGAACCACATCATACCTTCGGCGTTCGGGTTCAGCGGATTGGCGATGCGGGGAATCGCCTCGAAGATGATGAACATCGATCCCGCGATGAGAATCACCGCGTTGAGCAGTGCGCCGAGCAGTGAAAATCGCTGATAACCGTAGGAAAAACGTTCGTTGCTTTCTTTTTTCGAATACCTCTCAAGAAACCAGCTCAATCCGAGGATCATGCTGTCGCCGAAATCGTGCAGCGCATCAGAGAGAATCGCCAGGCTGTTCGTCCACAAACCACCGATAATCTCGGCGATGGCGAAGAGCAGGTTCAGGAAAAACGCGAAGCGAATGTCGCTGCTGCTCTCAGCATGATGATGGTGGTCATGACCGTGTCCCATCAGCTATCTGTCCCATGTACGAACGATTGAGGCATGCGCATAAGGTACGAATTCATCGTGACCGTCCCAATATCCCTGGCCCGGGAACAGGGTCAGAGTCCGACCACCAGTGTCGCACCGATCAACAGTACGACGATGGCCACGGCTTTTCGAGGCAGGTATTTCTCGCGAAACAGGTGTCCTCCGAACATGGCCGCGAAGAACACCGACAGCCGTTTTACGGACAGCACGAGCGCTACCGGCGCCAGGCTCACCGCCTCGATATGGGCGAAGCGGTACCCGAGTGTGCACGCGGCGACAAGCAGCACCCACGGCAGTTGCGCACGCAGTTGCGCACGCAGTTCCGCGCGCACCGGCTGCAGCGTATGCCGTCGGACCATGGCAAAAAGCATGAAATACAGGGCAAGAAAGAGATTCTGAAAAGCCAGCATGGGCAAGGGACGCAGCTGCATTTCTGTGAGCAGATAGCGGTCGGCCACGGCGGTCGCGGTGAAAAGCAGCAGTGCCGCGATGATGTAATGGTGCTTTCGCGAGGTGGTGAATACCGTGAACGGCGCCAGCAGCGAGGCGCCCGGACGCATTTCCAGTACATACGTACCGACAATCAGCAGCAGCACGCCCCCGAGCTCCGTCCCCGACAATGCCTCACCAAGGATGAGGAACGCCGTGAGTGCCACGAGTCCGGGCGTGAGCACCATCATCGGAAGCGCACCACTGATCTCGAGGTTCTTGATGGCGAGCATCACGCAGAGAAATGCCAGTGCACCCAGCAAGGTTTTTGCCAGCAGCACTGCCAGGGCGGCGAGACTGACCGTGCCGTAATCGATGAAGACGAACAGCGGCAGTGTCAGCAGCAGCGTCACCAGGGAGAGCAGGACGGAGAAATCCAGCGCCTCGAGGCGAAAGAGTATTTTCTTCTGTGTGACCGCAGCCGCCGCTGAAAGCAGCGCCGAGCCGAAAGCCAGTGAAAACCAGATCACGAATCCACCTCAGTGTTGAAGCCCATGCTACCAGAGCATGCGAAGTCGTACAGTGAAGTTACGGCCGGGCTCGTCGCGCAGCAATCCGCGCAGCGTGGACAGGTGACGGCGCCATGGCCGGTCGAACATGTTTTCCACACCCGCAAAGAACTGTATTCCTACCCCTGCGAAGCGCAGCTGCGTCGAACGCATGTGGAGACTGTACAGCGCGTAACCGGGGGTACGGTCTTCACCTGCAGCTACGGCATCCTGGTCCGCGGCGGCATCGAGCGAAACGTCCGCATACAGAAATTCTCCGATCGGCATGCGAAATCCCAGTCGCACGCTGAGCGGAGGCATCTGCGGGAGATCGATGTCGTTCTTCGTATCCTGGCCGCGCACAAAAGACGCGGTTGCGTACAGCACCGCTGCATCGAAGGGACTATACTCCCCCGTCAGTTCCGCGCCGTACAGCCGGGCTTCTCCGATGTTGGTCTTCATGTACAGCGTGTCGCTCATGCGCTCATCAACGACGAGGTCGCTCATCAGCCGTAAGAAGGTATTGGCGCGAATGGATACGCGGCTGCCGTGCAGGCGCATTCCGAAATCGAACATGCTGCCCCGCTCGGCCGCGAGGTCTTCGTCGCCGAGCCACAACGCATCCCCGAGCTCAATGTACTGGTAGCGCTCCTCGAGCGAGGGCGCGCGGAAGGCGCGGGAGGCGTTGAGCGTCAGCGAAAGCGCATCGGTCAGATGGTAGAGCGCCCCGGCGTGCATGCTCCAGGAAATTTCATCCGATTCCTCGGCAGTCCATCTCAGAGCGCGTCCCGGGGGAGAATCGTTGCGCTGACCGTCGCTATCTATATAGACGAGGTCGTAACCCTCTTCGTTCTCCACGTGTATCTGGTCAACACGTCCGCCGAGGGAAAGGCGCATGCGTCCGTCGAGGAGCGTCCATTCATCCTGCAGGAATGCGCCGATACTACGGAAGCTGGCGTCGGGCAGGGGCAGATCGGCGATGGTGGTACTGCTGGCATGCAGTTCACGCAGGCGAATGCCGCTATAGCGTCGTGCCCAGGCATCCGCGCCGGCGATGATGCGGTGTCCGCCGAACAGCCAGGTATTCTGCAGTTGCAGGGCATCCATCTCGTGATCGGCCGAGGGACGCAGGGTGACTTTGTCATTCGGCACGATTTCGACGTTGCGGCCGATGCTCTGCCGCAAATAACGCAGGGTCAGGTTCGACACGTGTGTTCCAAGCGGACCTGTCGCATATTCCGCTGTGATCAGTTCGCGATCTTCGTCAGGATAGCGCGCCGAGGCCGATGCAGGAAATGATGATCCACCGGGAATGCCGACATCCTGAGCATGAAAGCGCTGGTAGCGGAGTCGGACTTCGTGACTGCGGTAGGGACGCAGTCCAGCGGAGAAGCTCATGTTGCGATCGTGAAAACGGCTGTCGCTCAGTGTGCCGTTGGGAGTCTCGGCATCCACGGCGCTGCGCAGCATCCCGTGTGCATGCGCGTACCACCACCGGTCGGCCATGTCAAGCGTCAGCGCCCCAGCACTCCCCCGGTTCACACTTGCATAACTGCTGCTGAGAGCTCCGCCGAAATACAATCCGTCGGTATATCCACCCGCGCGTGTGACGATATTGACCACACCGCCCGTGGCACCGCTGCCGTAAAGGCTTGAGGCCGGACCACGAATCACTTCTATTCTGTCGACATCGGTGAGATCGATCATCGAGAGTCCGGCCGCATGCGCCGTGGCTGTTTCGATCCGCGCACCGTCGACGAGCGTCACCACGTTGCTGCGTGAAAGACCACGGATGCTCACATCCGTGCCCCACATGCCATCGCGCACAAGGGCAATCCCCGGCTCGGCGGCAAGGGCATCCGGCACGCTTACAGTGACCCGCCGAAGAAGGTGCTCTGCCCCGATCACGCTCACCGGCTGTGGAGTATTGCGCAGCAGATCTGCACCGCGCGTGCCGGTAATGCTCACCATTCCCAGATCGATGACCGCCTCGCGCAGGTGTATGCGCAGCTGCCGCGTGACGCCGGGTGTCAGTTCCACGCGCTGCTCATTCATCGCATAACCGAGATGCGAGCTACGCAGCAGAACACTTCGAGCAGGCAGTCCTTCAAAGAAAAATGCTCCGTCATTGTCGGTCGTGGCAGCTCGGTCGAGCGCCGGCAGCAGCACGTGCACACCGGGCAGCGGCTGGTCCGCGCCATCAGTGACGACACCCCGGAGAGCGGCATTCTGCGCAGCAAGAACTCCAGGTATCACGACGAACAGCGAGAAGAAAAACAGGCGAAACATGGGCTATCCTTTCAAAAAAAAATGACAACGATGCAATCTTTCCGGACCGCGATCCGGATTGCACAGTTGACATCCTCTTGTTGTGCGCAGGCGATTGCTCGTCCGTGCGCACTACAAAATTACGATTTCTTTTTCAGAGTCCCAATATCCGCTTTCAAAGCTCCACGATCAGCAGCACCTTCTCGCCGTCCCGCAGCACTTCTACGGTGATGCGCTGACCGGATTTGAATTCGGAGAGGCGGTCCATGTATTCGTACACGCCGTTGACGGACTTGCCTTCCATGGAGACGATGATGTCGCCTTTCTTCATACCGGCGCGAAAAGCAGGACGCCCTTCCATCACGGCATCGGCACGCAGCCCTTTCTCATTGCTGGATGACACATCGGGCATGATACCGAGCGTGACCTTGAAGCGCTTCGACGTCGCCGGGCGGCTCTTCGGTCCGGATTCCACGTATGTCAGCGCATCGGGACGCTGCGCGACTGCCTCGACGATGCCATGCACCAGATCCGCCAGCAGCTTTTCTCCCACGTAGTTCAGCTTGTCGGCGTCATCTTCAGGCGTATGATAATACTGGTTTATGCCGGTGAAGAAAAACAGCACGGGTACGTCACGCGAATAGAATGCCGCGTGATCTGACGGACCGTACCCCTCGGGTGAGAGCTTGGCGGTGAACCCTTCTTTCGCCACGACATCCTCGACAAGGGCGGACAATCCCTCTGCCGTGCCCGTGCCGCTGATGCTCAGACTTTTTTCACCCTCGGGCATGCGTCCGACCATGTCGAGATTGCACATGAGTTTGAGCGACTGCAGATCCACCGGCGGATTGTCGACGAAATACTTGGCGCCGAGCAGGCCCATCTCTTCCGCGGTGAAGGCGACGACGAGGATGCTGCGACCGGGTACCTTGCCCGATGCCGAGATCCGTTCCGCAACCTCGATGATGGCCGCGACGCCCGAAGCGTTATCGTCGGCCCCATTGTGTACGGCACTCGTATCGGGGCGACGCGAACCCGAACCCGGACCACCCATGCCGAGATGATCGTAGTGCGCGCCGAGGACGATATACTCATCCGCATGCGGACCCTCGCCCTTGATCAAGCCGATGACGTTATGTCCCTCGATACTGTGCCTCTCCATGCGAATGCTGCTGGACACGCTGCCCGAGCATGCGGTACGCAGCGGAGCACGTTGCGTGTTCAGTTCTTTCTCCAGTGATTCGATGGTTGTTTCGCCCAGGAGGTCATCGGCGAGTGTACGCGAGATGCTCAGCACCGGAAGGTCCATGGCGCGTTCCTGCTGCTGATAGCCCATTTCGACGAGTGCGTCATCCTTGTCGAATCCCGGCCCGGATGTAAAGAGCACTCCCGCCGCGCCGTGGTCATGTGCAACCATGGCTTTTTTCCGCAGCGACATGAAAGGATCGAAGTCCCCACTCTCGCTGTCGGGACTCCCGCGCAGCACGAGCACCCATTTGCCTGTAACGTCGAGTCCTTCGTAGTCATGCCACGCCGAACTGTCCAGCTCGAAATCGAAGCCATATCCAGCGAACACCACCCCGGCCTCGACCGCGGCTTCACCGGTAAAGGAAACGGGAGTGAAATTCTTTCCGAGCTCCGCCACGACACCGTCCACAGTGAGGGCACAGTCGTCTGCGGCGCTGATACCGGTTACGATCGGGAAACTCTGCATTCCGTCATTGTCCAGCAGTTCGAGTCCGGCCTCGCGAAGTCGGTCGCGGATGTACTCGGCGGCAGCATCACCGCCCTCGGTGCCTGGCTTGCGGCCTTGCAGTTCGTCGGAGGCGAGAAACTCCACATGCTCGCGCAGTTCATCCGAGGTGATATCCTCGGAGACCTGGGCACGCAGCATGTTCGGGAGAAGAAGAATGGCGATCAGAGGTAGGAAGCGGAAAATGTTCGTCATGACATGGTCCTGTCGTTCGAAATACGGGGAAAGTGAAGGATATCCTTCGACAGGACAAGTTAAGAAGGAAAAGGATAACGTTCACGGATATTCACCATGCGCAACGGACGGCAACACGGGTACCGCCTCGAGATTCTGGAGAAGCCCGAAGCTGAGTCGCACCGGGTAATCGAAAAAACCCGCCACACCGAGCGGGGTGACGGGCTTTCCTGGATGGTGGGAATACTTCCTGGTTATTTGCTCACGAGCTTGACGGTGAGCGTGATTTCATCTTCTCCACGACGCACGACAACAGGCACTTCCTCGCCCGGCTTGTGGCGGCTCAGGGCCGTCATGTAATCGTAAATACTGCTGATCTCCGTCGTGCCGAAGAGGAGAAGGATGTCGCCGTCCTGCATGCCCGCTTCCTCGGCCGGACTTCCCGGACTCGTGCCGGTAATTTTGAAACCTTCGGAGTAGCCGTAATCGGGGATGGTCCCGACATACACGTTGAAGCGTGAGACCTTCTGTTTCTCTGTCTTCTTCACACGTGTGAAGGGAATACTCTCGAGCGCATCGGAAGCCTCGACGATTTCGGCGATGTAGCGTACGACCTCTTCCTGTCCCTTGTAATCCAGCTTGTGCGCGTCGTCGCTCGGACGATGATAGTCCGTATGCAGCCCGGTGAAGAAAAACAGCACCGGGATGTCTTTCGAATAGAAGGATGAATGGTCGCTGCTGCCGTGTCCGTCTTCGATCAGCGCGAGGTCGAAATTCTCCGCGTCGTTGAATTTGTTCACCAGCTCTTTCCACACCGGCGACGTGCCGATGCCCTGCACGTTGAGTCGTCGTGTGGCGACAGGCAGGCGTCCGATCATATCGAGGTTGTACATGGCGCGCACGCGCGAACGTTCGATCGTGGGTTCGTTCACCCAGTGTCCGGAACCCAGGAGGCCCATTTCCTCGCCGCTGAACGCCATGAAGAGCAGAGAGTGACGCGTGGGATTGGCGGTAAAATACTGCGCCAGTTCCAATACGCCGGCGGTGCCGGAGGCGTTGTCGTCCGCCCCGTTGTGAATCATCGGGATCTCGCCGCGGTAGAGGCTGCCGTGTCCGCCCCATCCCAGGTGGTCGTAATGTCCGCCGATGACGAACACCCCTTCCGCCCCGTCACTATTGCTGCCCGGCAGCAGCGCGAGCACGTTGCGCGTCTGTTTGCGTATGAGATCGACGTTGAAGCGGCCCTGGACTTCCATACTGCCGGACTCCCTGGCTGGGATCCCTTTCGCCATCGGGCCGCGTGCGGCCGGACCTTTCTTGAACTCCCCATCGATCTTTCCCTCAACGCCCGCAGCGGTAAGCAGCCGCCGCGCTGCCGCAGCAGTGATCCGCCCGACCGGAATACCGGTACGCGCAGGTGATCCGTCATACTTCAAACCGGAGATGCTCTTCCCTTCCTCCATGATCACGAGCAGCGCCGAGGCGCCTTTCTCGCGCGCGGTGACTTCCTTCCCACGCACGCTGGCCAGGACCGGTACCGAGCCGTGGGGATTGACGTCGTCGGGATACCCGCTCCGCACGATGACCACGCGTCCCTCAACCGAGAGTCCGGCATAGTCATCGATATCCTCCCCTGTTGCGACGATACCATAACCGGCATAGACCGGTGTTCCTGTAAAACTGCCGGAAGCGGAGAACGCATACGGCATGAACTGCGTCGAATCCAGAGTCGTCGATTCACCGCCGGACTGCCAGGCCAGGGAATTGCCCGATGATTGCGCCCCGGTAATCACATCGAAGGTCTGGAAAAACGTACCGTTGTCACCCGCAGGCTGCAGTCCGTAGCGCAGAAATTCGCGCGCGATGTACTCGGCCGCAAGGTCGATCGACGGCGTGCCCGTGCCGCGTCCTTCAAGTTCATCCGACGCCAGCCATTCGACATGCGCGCGCAGATCAGCCGCGGTCACCTCCAGCGAAGCATCGAGGTTGATGTTCGGCAGAACGGCCGTGCTTCCCTGCGCCTGCAACGCAGAACCGAGAGCGACGAAGACGAGAGCATATATCGTTGTTTTCATATCATCTATATCCTTGTTTAGCGTTCTGTAATATACAACACCGCGGCTTGTCATTCTGTTTCCGTGCGGGGTGAGAATTCGCATCCACGGTAGACGCTGCACGAACACCGTTCTCACACTGGCATTCGATCTTGAAATTGATATATTGGCTGTACTTGAACAGAATACACCGCAATACTGCATAATACATGGAGGTATCACATGGCAGGTATTTTTGCCCGCATCACGGATATTTTCAAAGCGAATATCAATGATATTCTCGACAAGGCCGAAGACCCGGAGAAAATGATCAAGCAGATGGTCATTGAAATGGAAGAAGCGGTCAACAAAGCGACGACGGCCGTCGGGTCGGCAATCGCCAACGAAAAACAGCTCGAGCGCCAGCATAAGGAGAAGCAGAAGCTTATCGGACAGTGGCAGCAGCGTGCCGTCAAGGCAGTGAACGCCGGACGCGACGACCTCGCGCGGCAGGCTCTCGAGAAGAAAAACATGTTCGAGAAAGCAGCGACGGATCTCGAAGCACCGCTGGCGGAGGCACAGAAAACCGCTGTGACGATGCGCTCACAGCTCGAACAGCTCAAGGCGAAGCTCGACGAAGCGCGCGTGCGCCAGGGCACGTTGATCGCGCGTCATCAGGCCGCAAAGGCCAAAAAGCAAATTTCCTCGAGCCTGGCGGGCATCGGTGACGGCGCCTTTGCCAACTTCGATAAGTACGAGCAGAAAGTGCTGCAGGTCGAATCCGAGGCCGAGGCCATGGCCGAGATCGCGGGCGATACGACGTCCCTTGACGACGAGTTCGCGAAGCTCGAGGCGGGTGATTCCGTCGAAGAAGAACTGGCGCTGCTCAAGGCCGCCGCCGAGAACAAGTAACCTGTTGCACGATAGCATACCCAAGGAGCAGACAGCATGGCAAACATTATCGCGGTTACCCGCAGAAATGTCAAAGCGTACCTCAAGGAAATCTACGGCAGGAATTACAGGAACAACGTGCAGGAAATCGACGGTGCTTTCGTCGTGCACCAGGGATCAGCCACGGTCAACATCTCGATCAAGCCGCTGAGCAAGAACGACTGCCTCGTCAACGCGATGGCCTATGTCGTGCAGGGCGCGAAGATCGGACCAAAGATCCTCAGCCAGCTGATGCGCTGGAACGCCTCGAATCCGATCGGTGCGTACGGATTGCTGTTCGACGATACCATCGTCTTCAGCCACAGCATCGCCGGAGCGAATCTCGACCTCAACGAGTTTCGGCACACCATCCGCACAGTCGCCTTCGTCGCCGATGAAACCGACGACGATATCCGCGCGATCGCGGGCGGCTTCCGCGCCGTCGACGCACAGGGACTGATGGCCGATGATACACCGGCCAAAAAGCCTGCGGCGAAGAAGCCTGCGGCCAAAAAAGCACCTGCAAAGAAAACTGCCGCGAAGAAAACAACGGTACGGAAATCCGCTCCGAAAAAAGCGGCTGCAAAGAAAGTTCCTGCACGAAAGAAAAAATGAATTCCGTCGCTCCGTCTGTGCTGCTGTGCCTGGCACTGCTGCTCTGCGGGATCACGGATACCGCAGCGCAGCAATACCCGCGACATGCGGCCTCGGTTAATTATTCGGGGATTGTGATGTACGGCAGCCTCGCGGCGGAGTACGAATTCATTGCATCTGAGCAGGTGAGTCTGCGTCTCGGACTCGGCGGTGCCTACGGCAGCGTCGTGGTAGACAACGTCCAGGCCGAAGGCGCCACGGCGCTGTTCAGCTTCATGAGCCGTGGACGCAACAAGGTGGAAGTCGGCATCGGCTTTTCCATCATGCGAACCAACTTCACCATGATTTTCGATGAAGAGGAAGCTACTCGCGACACGCGCATGTTTCCGGCGCTCTCGCTCGCGTATCGCTACATGCCTGCAAAGAGCGGTTCATTTTTTCGCATCGGTATTGGATGGATGTACGGGTACGGACTGCCTGTAACGTTCAGCTACGGCTGGGTATTTTGACAAATTGTGCGGAATACGCCATATTACGCCTGATTGACTCAGCCTCAGTCGCGTAACCACATTTTGAGAAAAGGAGCTTTTCCATGCCGCCAGGAGTTCAGCAATGGCCTGACGACAGTCTGGAACGCCGCGCCTACCGGGCGGTTGAAGATGTCCCGGTTGTCGAGACAAATGACACAAATCGGCTTGGATACCACGTTTTTCTGTTCCTGAAAGGCGAACTTGGTAGCATCGAGGAAGCCGTGCATGTCGCCCAGCCGCGCATGCTCATCGACAAGGACGATGCCGTACGGCGTATCGCCAATGCACTTGAGGAGGGAGACGGAAACGACGCCGTATGACCGAAGAAGAAATACGCGCGCACCAGGAACAGCTCAATTCCGAGCGACGCACCTGTGCGCAGTGCGGTTACGTGATCGATAATCCTGTTGCAGAGCGCTGTCCGCGCTGCAACAGTCCGGTCGAACGCAAGGTCAAAAGCTGCGGAGGCTGTTCCTTTAAAGGCGGCTGTGATTTCGCGCAGCAGCTCGACGACAGAAAGAAGTAAGCGATTGTATACAGTTTATCACTACCGGAGGCACATATGCAGATAAAAGAAGCCATCGAAGGGGACGTGGTGGTTCTCAGCCTGAGGGGCAACCTGATGGGAGAACCTGAAACGACTGAGTTCCGTGACAAAATCAAGAACCTCGCACGGGACGGCTTCCTGAAAATCGTCCTGGACGTTTCGAAGATCAAATGGATCAACAGCTCGGGGCTCGGTTCCCTGATCTCTGCCCTTACGACGGTCAACAACGCCGGCGGAGACATGCGCATCTCCAATGTGACCGAGAAGATCAACAGCCTGTTCATGATCACTCAGCTGATCAAGGTCTTCAAGACGTTCGAATCGAACGAACGCGCCGTGGCGAGCTACCTCGTCGATCCGGTCTCCGGTACACCGATTGAAGGTTGATCACGTAAAAGATTCTCGATTTGGATAGGGGAACCAGCGCGATCTTTCTCGATACCCAACTCAAGAAACCGAACGACGAATCGAAAAGCAGACCTTCAGACATATGTTCGCGAGTTCACATTCGCCAAAGTACATAGGCTGCTTCCCGATCAGGAAGCAGCCTGTTTATTTTGGCGAATCCCATAAGCATTCAACGAAGCATCAGAATACACAGCGCTCCGAACCTCTAACCTATTTCAATGCCGGTGCGGGCGCCGGCACGGCATTGCGCATCGCGGCATTTCTCTGCTTCCACTGCAGAATCCCTGAATCGCCCGGTGCGAATCCCAGCGCCTGATCGAACAGCCTGTCTGCACGGTCATGCATTCCCGCCTGTGCCAGATATACCCCGCGATTGAAAAACATCGACCCGTACATGCGCCCAATTCCATCCACCAGACGCCCTTCTCTATCGAAACCCCTGATCTCGAACTCGGGGAATGGTGTGTCCTGCGGAGCGGGAACATCTTCGGGCTGGTACAGCCGAAATGCCAGTCCCTCGGGTATGCGCTGGTAGCCCGGTGCGAACTGCTGTTCCATCTCGATGGTCACGTACACCGGACGCGTTTCATACGCCCGGTCGATCATGGTGTTGATCATATGGTTGAACGCGCTTTCGATCATCCCGGCATCGTAAGGCAGGTCGTGCTCGAATTTGTATAGTTCCTTCTGGAAAGCATTGATTTCCCTCTCGACACTGCTGTACAGCTCCGGATGGCTGTTCCGAATCTGCTCGAAGTACCAGCTGCGACGGAACAGCTCCTTGTCGAGCACGATCATGTCCGTGCGTTCCCCTTCCACCTGCTGATAGTAGTACGCGGCCGACACCCAGTAATCCCATTGGAAGGAAAGCACGAGCGCATCCTCTTCGATGGAAGCGAACATGTTCTTCGTGTAATCCTCTACCAGGTAGTTACCCCTCTGCGAAACGCTCGAG
>PKTF01000406.1 GCA_002869275.1 Ignavibacteria bacterium
CCTTTCATCATTCTGGGTTTGTGACATGGCAGCAATTACATTCGGCACCGATGGATGGCGTGCCCTCATCGCGGAAGACTACACCTTCGACAATGTGCGACGCGTGGCGCTGGCCTTTGCGCGCTACTATCGCCGGCATGCGAAAATCGACAACGGCGTGGTCGTCGGCGGCGACGCGCGCTTCGGTTCGCAGGATTTCGCCGCGGCCGCCGCGCAGGTGATCGCGAGCCAGGGCATAAAGGTGTGGCTGGCCGAAAATGTCATTTCCACTCCCATGCTGTCGCTCGGCATCATCAAGAAGAAAGCAGCGGCGGGAGTCATGATCACCGCCAGCCACAATCCCCCCGAGTGGAACGGATTCAAGATCAAGGCCGAGTTCGGCGGCTCCGCTCTTGTCAAGGATATCAAGAAGGTGGAAAAACAGGTCCACAACATCGTCGAGAAAGGGACCATGCCGAAACTCAAGCCGATGGACGAACTCCGGAAAGCCGGACTCGTCAAGCGCATCGACCTGCATTCGCTGTATATCAAGGACATCACGAAGAAGATTGACCTGAAGCGTATCACGCGTTCGAAGATGAAGATCGCCTATGATGTCATGTACGGAGCTTCCTACGGGGTGATGGACCACCTGCTGCCGAGCGTGGATACCCTGCACGACGAACACAATCCGGGCTTCAAGGGCATCGCACCCGAACCCCTGGGCAAGAATCTCGTCGAGTTTTCGGATATGGTGGTGAAGGGCAAATACGATATCGGACTGGTGACGGACGGCGACTCCGACCGCTTCGGATGTGTGGACGAGAAAGGAAATTTCATCAGCACGCAGCTGCTGATTCCCATTCTCCTGAAGTACCTGCACAAGGACCTCAAGAAGAAAGGCGCCGTGGTGAAGACGGTGTCCGTGACGGACATCATTCCCCGCATGTGCGAGAAGTACGGACTCAAGCTGTATGAGCGTCCGGTGGGCTTCAAGTACGTGACCGAACTGATGCTCGAAGACAAGATCCTCATCGGCGGCGAGGAAAGCGGCGGCGTGGGCACCTCGCTGCACATTCCCGAACGCGACGGCATCTTCAACAACCTGCTGCTCTGCGAATACCTGGCGAAGAAAAAGATGACGCTCGGTCAGGCCGTGGAAGAGATCTTCGAGGAATTCGGACGTGTGTGGTATGACCGCATCGATTTCCGCACGACCGAAAAGAACAAGCAGGCGATTCTCAAGGCCTGCGAAAAGGGCATCGCGAAGCTCGGACGCTATCCCGTGCTCTCCACCGAAACCATCGACGGCTACAAGTTCCGCGTCGAAGGCGGCTGGCTGCTCATCCGCGCTTCGGGCACCGAACCCATTCTGCGCTTCTACGCCGAGGCCGATTCCGAAGCCAAGATGAAAGCGCTGCTCAGCGCCGTCATGAAGCTGGCGAAGTAAGCCTGTGCAGTATTCGCTGACGTGCGCCATCCGTGGTGATGACACGTGTTGTCGCGACCAGGAACAATGAAAAAACCCTATTCTTATTATACGATTCTGCTGGCAGCGGTGTTTCTCTTCGCCGCTGCCAGTCCGCTTCTCGCATCGCCGGCGGCGCGTGTGAGCGATCCCGACAGCAGCATCAACAGCACACGGCTGTGGATTGTGGGGGGAACGATGTTCGCCGCCAACGTCGGCATCATGGCGTATTACTTCACCACCTTCTACAACGACAACTACGCGCAACGGGCGCCGTTTCACACGTTCGACGACTGGTACAACGCCGATCTGAACGTCGACAAGCTCGGACATATCTGGGGCACACAGACGTACACGCATACGCTGTACCATATTTTCCGCTGGACGAACATGCCGGAGACGGAGTCCATGTACTGGTCCAGCGGACTCGCGATGCTCTATCAGCTCGAAATGGAAATCACCGACGGTCTCTACGAGCGCTGGGGCTTCAGCTGGTGGGACATGGGTGCGAATTCGGTCGGCGCGGTGTGGCCCAACCTGCAGCGGAGTTATCCCGCACTGCAGAGCGTGAACCTCAAGATGAGCTATCGTCCCTCGCACGCCGTCAAGGCGGGGTGGATCGAACACGACTACCTGCGCGACTACGACGGCTTCACCTACTGGCTGTCCCTGTCGGTCAACGACTTTCTGCCCGAGGCGGTCGAACCGTACTGGCCCGACTGGCTGGCGATTGCCGTGGGCTACGGGGCGAATCGCACGATGCTGGGGGACGGCATCTATAATTCCGTGAACGGAGTGGGACAGGGTGAGCAGGAGTGGTACGTCGCGCTGGATTACGATCTGCGCAAGCTTCCGGGCGACAGCGCGTTCATGCAGTTCGTCAAGGAATCGCTGAACCTCTTCCACTGGCCCGCGCCGGCGATCCGCTTTACTCCCTCCGCCGTGTATTACGGTCTGTACTTCTGATTATTTCCCGAAGAGTACCTGCATCACAGTCGACTGGGGCGCTCGACGTTCTTTCACCATGTCGATACCGAAACAGATGGCATAGATGCCGCCGAGAACGGCGAGATTCACAAGGGTGAATATCGGTCCGAGCTCGATCGCGTCATAACCTGCCGCGACGGTGAGAGGTTCGACGACGAACGTGCCCATGACCTGGTGCAGGATGTACACCATCATCGAATGGCGTCCGAAGAAAGCGAGCAGTGATGAGACGGCCGGAAAACGCATGCGTCTCAGCAGGGCCGAGAAAAACATCACGATGCCGATGGAAGTGAAAATGTACGCGAATGTGGGCGGATAAAAGATCTCGGAGTAGCCGCCGCGACTTTCGAGGATTGTGCCATCGGCCAGGTTATCCAGGAAGGGCATGGGAATGAAGAGCAGGGCGAATCCCGCGAGGGTGAGTCCGCCGCCGAAGAGGAGAAAGCGGTTCGACGTGCCCGAGTTTTCGCGAAACAGCGTGCGGAAGAACAGCGCTCCGAGCGTGGCGTAGCCCAGCCACGGCAGGATGGGGAACCAGCCGTCGATGAACCAGCTCTGCAGGATACGGGTGATGGACGGTGTGTACACTTCCTCGAAATATACTTCCAGCGGTTCGGCATGATAGCCCGTGAGCTGCTGCAGTACGTACATGGCCAGGAAGATGATGACAGAGAGGTAGAGCAGTTCTCGCGACTCCACTTTGCGCAGGATGTAAATCAGCGGCAGGGAGATTCCGATGGTGTACAGCACGTCGAAGGAGGTGAAGGGAAAGATTTCCCAGAGGAGCGTGTCGAGAAGCACGCCTACGCCGAGCACGATGCCGCCGCGCTTGAGATAGTAGGAGAGGGAATGGCGTTCGCCGGTGAGCACGACCATGCCCGCGCTGAGCATGATGAAGGTCGGCGCGGCGAAGGAGCCGAGGATGCGGAACCACATCGGATGCGGTTCGGCGAAGTACGGCGCCAGGTTGGCTGGAACCATCAGGATGATGGCGAGTCCGCGCAAGGCGTCGATCCAGGGAAGCCGTTTCGGGGTGTCAGGCATGTGTCTCCGCGTCCGTGGCAGGGCGGTTCAGGCGAGGCTGCGGTCGCCTTCGATCCACCAGCGATGCCAGAGTTCGAAATTGTACAGCGCCCAGAGCTGCGGCGTGTAGTTGATGCGCGTGCGCTCGTATTCGTCAAGCAGGCCGCGAATGTATCCGGCGTTGTAATACCCGTGCCGCGGAGTGGACAGCAGCGACTTCGCGTGGGCGAAGATTTCGGGGGTGAGCATGTTCTTGCCCGATCCGGCGAAGCCGATCTTCTTGCGGTCGATGATTTCGTCGGGCAGGATGCCGCGCAGGGCCTGTTTGAGGATGTATTTCGGCACGCCGTTCTTGAGCTTGAGCGACGTGGGGATGTTCATGCTGAATTCGACCATCTTGTGGTCGAGGAAGGGTACGCGCGCCTCGAGGCTGACGGCCATCGTGATTTTGTCGACGCGCATGAGCAGGAGTTCGGCCAGGCGGTTTTTCATTTCCCAGTACACGATGCGCTGCAGGTCGTCGCCGTAGCCGCGGTGCGCCGCCTGCTGCATGCGTTCGGACGCCAGGGCATAGGACGAGAAAAGGTCGAGTCCGTCGAAGGCTTCGAGGTTCAGCGCTTTGCGCTTTTCCTTCTCGTAAAAACCGATGGCGTTGCCCCAGAACGCGGGCTGCTTTTCCATTACGTTGCGGATGACGTTCTGCCGGTAATCCACCCGTCGCGCTTTCAGCAGAGGCGTCATGGCGGCGTAGCCGAGACGCGTCAGCGGCTTGGGCACGAAGCGCAGCGCGCGCTCCATGCGCATCATTCGCGCGAAGCGCTGATAGCTTTCATAGCCGGCGAACTGCTCGTCACTGCCTTCCCCGACCTGGATGACGATGGTGCCGTTGTCTCGGGCGAGCTTGGACACGTGGTACAGCGGGAAGCAGACCGGATCGGCCAGCGGCTCGTCCTGGTGATGCACGATGGTGGGCAGCAGGTCGAGGAAACCATTGTCGTCGATAATCACTTCGTGGTGATTCGTTTTGTACATCTCGGAAATACGCCGCGCCCACTGAAATTCGTTGGTGTCTTCCTGTCCGCTGATGGCGACGGTGAAGGTGTCCACCGGACGATCCATGAGTTCGGACATGAACGCGACGTTGGCGCTGGAGTCGATACCGCCGCTGAGGAAGACGCCGAAGGGCACGTCGGACATCATGCGTTTTTCCACCGACTCGCGGAAGAGGCTGCGGATGCGTTCGGTGACCGCGGCTTCGTCGTCGTAAGGGAAATCGTCTTCCCGGTGTCCGAGCGGATCCCAGTAGCGTTCGAGACGCAGGTCGCCGTTCTTTTCAACGGCGAGATAATAGCCCGCGCGCAGTTTGAAGACGCCGTCGTAGAGCGTCCACGGGGCGGGCGTGTGGATGTACGTGAAATAGTGGTACAGCGCCTCACGGCTCACCGCGGCATCGAGGGTGGGATACTCGAGCATGGCCTTGATTTCCGAACCGAAAATCAGGGCGCCGTTGTGGTCGGCGTAATACAGCGGTTTGATGCCGATGCGGTCGCGGTAGAGCAGCATGCGCTCTTCATTCGCATCCCATATGGCGATGGCGAACATGCCTTCAAGGCGTTCGACGAAGCGTTCGCCCCAGTGCTGATAGGCGTAGAGAATGGTCTCGGTGTCGGTACGCGAACGGTAGCTGTAGCCCGCCGCTTCCAGCTCACTGCGGATTGCGGCATGGTTATAGATTTCGCCGTTGAAGACAAGGGTGACGCGTCCGTCGGGCGTGGACATCGGCTGATGTCCGGCTGAAGAAAGGTCGATAATCGAAAGTCTTCGGAAGGAGAGTCCCACCCGGCGGCAGTCGGAGATGTGGATGCCGGCATCATCGGGTCCGCGATGCGCGATCGCTTCGCCCATGCGCGTCAGCAGCTCCGGCGAAATCTCCGGACCCTGACGCGAATACTGAAATACACCTGCAAAACCACACATGGGAAATACCTCCAAACCTTCAAAATACGCGATCCGGAGGATTGCTCCAATGCGGGGGTGGGGTCGAAATTCAGCGGCGATTGATTATCTGCGTGGGCCGATCCAGGCGTGGGCCGATCCAACGGATCGGCCCTACCAGATATGATCCAATGAGAATGCGTGGCCTGGTACACGAACCGTCGGTTCGTGTACCGGACAGACGCAGCCTATCCGATGCTGTACTGTGAGGCCGATCCGTTGGATCGGCCTACCCAAACACTAGGATCCGTTGGATCGGCCCAAACAAGAGCTCAGCCCTTCCGTCACCGCACCAGCGAGTACAGCAGCTTCTGGGCCGCCTCCACCTTCTCCCGCGGATTCTCATTTTCGATACACCACTGCAGCAGCTCCGCGGCACGTTCTGGCTGGATACGGGCACGGACGTAGTATTTTCCCAGCGTGAAGCGCAGCATGCCGTCGTCGGGATAGCGTCTCACGCCTTCCTCGAAGCGGGAGAGGGACTCGGAGTAGCGCTGAGAGAGCGCGAGGGCGTTGCCGTAGAGGAGGTAGAGTCCGGGCGTGTGGAAGCCCTCTTGCAATGCCCGGTCGAAATGCACGATGGCGGAGTCGTACTGGCGCTTCGTATAGTAGTCCATCGCGCGTATCGCGGGGAACTCCGTTCCGTCGCGGGTGCGCAGGCCGATTTCAAAGGCCTCAATTTCGAGTTCCCGGTTCCTGCCATCCTGCTGAGCCAGCATACCGATGGCCTGCGCAAGGGAGTCGATCTGCTCGAGGCTGATTGCATATGCGAGCGGCGGAAAGCCGTCTTTGACACCCTTGCTCACCTTGTTGAGCCTCTGCAGGATCCAGCTCTGCAGCTGCATCGCTTTCGTGCGCTCGGTCGTGTGAAGACCCTGGGCGATGTTGCTGAGTTCACGAAAATGCTGCGCATACCCCACACGTGTGATCATGCGC
>PKTF01000340.1 GCA_002869275.1 Ignavibacteria bacterium
AACAGCGTGGACTTCCCGCTGCCGTTCGGTCCTACCAGGGCGGTGATTTCGCCCCGCGCCATCGCGAACGAAATATCCCTGAGAGCCTCGGCAGGCTCTCCTTTCCGCGACGCGTAGGTGTGCGATATGTGTTGAACGGTCAGCATGGTGATCCTTCTCAGAGCCCCAGAACGGTCAGGGCGAACACGAACACGACGAAGAACAGCGCCGGCACGAAGACGAAATACCTGAGGCGGGGATTATCGAATTTCAGATGCATGAAAATCCAGATGACGAGGGCAGATTTGCCGATCGCGATCAACACACCGACGACGATGTTCATGAAGTCGCCGAAGTGAATGGTCGTCACAGCCACGGTCAGTGCGGTCAGCACCATCAGGGCGATGAACACCTTCAGGTAAGATTTCTGTATCTGCTCGAAACTCACACCGGAAGCCATTGGCTCCTCCTTTCAGGTCTAGAAAATCAGGTACAGCGTCGGGAAGAGGAAAATCCAGACGAGGTCGACAAAGTGCCAGTACAGTCCGAGTGTCTCCACCCGGTGATGCATCGACTGCGGGTAGCCTTTTACCATTGATTTGCCAAGCATCCAGATCATCGGGATCAGTCCGCCGATCACATGCAGCGCGTGAAATCCGGTCATCGTGAAGTAGGTGGCGAAAAAGTTATTCGTCCACGGATAGATGTCATGACTGAATTTCGAGGCATACTCGTAGGTTTTTATCCCGAGGAAGCCGAACGCACAGATAATGGTGATGGTCAGGAAGAGGCGGAATTTCGCCTCGTTTCCGCGCTCCAGCGCCAGGTGCGAGAGCGCCATCGTCAGGCTGCTGGTGATGAGCACCGCGGTATTGATCGTCGCGACAACCTTGTCCAGCTGGTGCGCGCTGGCGGTGAACACCTCGATGTTCAGGTTGCGGAGTACGATGAAGGCACCGAAAAACCCGGTGAAGAACATGATTTCGGATGCGAGAAACACCCACATCCCGAGCTTCCCGTGGTAGATACCGGTGTTCGTTTGCGTATGTGTGGTAGCGAGTGTTGACATCGGTCAGGCCTTGTCGATAAACATCAGGGTAATGAGCGCGAGCAGGTAGAAATACGATGACAGCAGCACGGTGCGCGCATTGCTGTTGCTGCGCTCATAGAAAAAGCGAATTCCGGTTGTGACGAGAGCGCCGCCCAGTATGGCTGCCCCGATGAAATACAGCACGCCGGTAACGGACAGCAGTGTGGGCAGCAGGCTGAAGAGCAGCAGCATTAGGGAATACGACACGATATGCCGCGCCACGACGATACCCGAACCATCGAGCACGGTAAGCATCGGGAACCCGCCGCGTTCGTAATCTTTCCGGTACATCCAGGCGAGGGACAGGAAATGCGGCATCTGCCAGAGGAAAAGAATCATGAACAGGGCAAACGCCTCGGGACCGATATGTCCGCTGATCGTCGCGTACCCCGCCAGAGGCGGAAGCGCACCCGGAATACCTCCGACGAGCGTCGAAAGCTGCGTGCGTCGCTTCATCGGGGTGTACACCGCCAGGTAGAGGACGAACGTCAGCAGGGCGAGTCCGGCGGTCAGCGGCTGAGCGAGCATCAGCAGGGCGAGTCCCACTGTCGAGATGGCCACACCGAATATCAATGCACTCTTCCAGCGAATTTTCCCGGAGGGAATCGGCCGGAACATCGTGCGTTTCATTTCGCGGTCATACTCGCGTTCCATCACGTGGTTGAGCACACAGCTGCCGGCAGACACCAGCGCTGTTCCCACCACGGTCAGCAGAAAGAGTACCGCGTATTCGAGCGTGAGGAACTCCCTCGGCAGCGCCAGGTAGAATCCCGCCGCCGTGCTGATGACGACCATCAGGGTGATACCCGGCTTTGTCAATTCGTAGTAGGCGGAAAACGCGTCGCGCAGGGTCAGTGCCCCGGCCTGCATCGTCATGACATTGCCCTGTTGGTTTTTCATGCGTTGGCCCCCTGTACAGTGTAATCGGCTGCTGCTTCGGTCACGGCGCGGAACTGGTAATAACGCACGCTCCGGATGTAGGTGAGAAACACCAGGGTAAAGGTGATCGCCCCACCCGCGACATGCGCAGTATTGGGCACGATGGCTTCACGGGTCCAGATTACCGTCGCACCGAGCAGGAACTGAATAACAACCATGACAATGGCCGCAATGGCCGGAGTCCGCAGCTTTCGGAGCGCTCCGCTCCGCAGGATGCGCACGCCCTGCGTAATGATCATCGTGGTAAGAATGACTGCACCAACGCGGTGGGCGAACTGTATCGCAACTCCGAAGGTCGTGAAGTCGGGGATGACCTTTCCATTGTTGAGAGGAAAATCAGTGATTGCCATGCCGTTGTAAGTGTGACGGGTGATCGCACCGAGCAGGATCTGAACGAAAGTGAAGATCACGGTGGCGAGCAGGAGTTTCTGCAGTCCGGCTGAATCCTTTACCGGTCGTGCTGCTTCCCCCGACATCCAGCCTTTCGACGTGGCGGCGGCAATGAGCACGGCCATCAGCATGAAAGACTGCGCCAGCATGGCATGGCTGACTGAGATTTCCGTCGGCAGACGCATCAGAACGGTGAGTCCGCCCAGCACACCCTGGACGATGACGGCCAGCAGAGCGGAGACCGACAGCCAGCGCAGCCAGCGTCGTTTGTCTCCGATCCATACCCAGGCGGTGATGATGATCATCAGCATGCCGATCCCCGAGGCGATGAGCCGATGCCCATGCTCGTAGACAATGCCGCCTGTCCATTTCTCCACCGGATAGGTGAACATGTTTTCGCCGTACGTCGTCGGCCAGTCGGGCACGGACAATCCGGCGCCCGCGCTGTGCACGAGTCCGCCCTTCGCGATCAGCACAATGGTGCCGACGGCGAGAACGATGGCGATACGATGCAGCCAGCGCTGTGAGGATGATATGTTCTTCTGTGCGTTACTCATGGGTATCTGCGTATGCTATGCGTGAGTGTCCTGTTCGTTTTTCTGCTGGAGACGCTGTTCATGATGCCGGCGCTGCTCCTCGATTTCCTCCGGTGACGTTGTCTGCGGCAGGTAATCCTGCACTGTCAGGGGCGAACTGTACTCGTAGGGACCGTGGTAGACATGCAATGCGCGGTCAAAATTACCGTGCGGCGGCGGCGAAGGTGCCTGCCATTCCAGCGTGTTCGCGCGCCAGGGATTGCGCTTGGCTTTCCTTCCCTTGAACCAGCTGTAGACCAGGTTGTACACGAGGAGGAACTGCGCAAAACCGAGAATCATCGCGTTGATGGTGATGAACTCGTTCATCGGCTGGAAAGGCTTGAGGAAATCGTACACGGTCGGATCAAAGATGCGGCGCATCATTCCACCCACTCCGAGGATGTGCATCGGGAAGAAGGTGCCGTTGAACGTCACGAAGGTGATCCAGAAATGCCACTTGCCGATGCGCTCGTCGTACATGCGTCCCGTCATCTTCGGGAACCAGTAATGGAGTCCGGCGAACACCGCAAACAGGCTCCCGCCGAAAAGGACGTAGTGGATATGGCCCACGATGAAATAGGTATCGTGTATGAAGACATCCACCGGTGTCGACGCCATGAAAATGCCGCTCAGTCCGCCGACGACGAACATCGAAACAAAGGCCACGGCGTTGAGCATGGGCGTGGTAAACTGCATCTGCCCGCGCCACATCGTCCCCAGCCAGTTAAACGTCTTGATTGCCGACGGCACGGCGATCACCATGGTGCTGACCATGAAGGTCGTTCCGAGCAGCGGGTTCATGCCGGACTGGAACATGTGATGCCCCCACACGACGATGCCGAGAAAGGCGATCGCAATGATGGCGAAGACCATCGCCTTGTAGCCGTAGAGCGGCTTGCGCGAAAACGTTGCCAGGATATCTGACACGACGCCCATGCCCGGAAGAATCATGATGTACACGGCGGGATGGGAGTAGAACCAGAACAGATGCTGCCAGAGCAGCGGCTGTCCCCCGCCTGCGGTACGCGACATGTCGCGTGTCGGGACGATGAGGTTTTCAGGCTGGAAAAAACTTGTATGCAGGAAATTATCCATGAACAGCATGGCGAGTGCCGATGCGAGCACCGGCGTACCGATCGTGATGATGATGGCGGTGATGAACACGGCCCAGACGGTCATCGGCAGGTCAAACATTTTCATACCCGGCGCGCGCATGTTCAGGATGGTGGTCACGTAATTGACCCCGCCGAGAATGGAGGAAAAGCCGATCAGGAAGAGCGCGACGATCCAGAGCGTCTGGCCCATCGATGCGATCGCGCTGAGCGGCGGGTAGGCGGTCCAGCCCGCGGCGGCCATCCCTCCTTCCATGAAGAAGCCGCCCATCATCAGGATGCCCGCCACCGGGAAAAGCCAGAACGACACCATGTTGAGGAACGGAAACGCCATATCGTCAGCACCGATCATGAGCGGAATGGCGAAGTTGCCGAAGGTGCCCACGAGCAGCGGGATAATGACGGCGAAGATCATGATCGAGCCGTGCATGGTGAGCAGCTGCGTATACCATTCGGCCGTGACCGCGCCGGCGTCGTTGACCCAGGTAGACGGCAGCATCTGTCCGATCACCGGGATAGGCTCACCGGGATAGGCCAGCTGCCATCGGATAAACAGCGCGAAGGCGCCGCCGATAAAGAGGAAGATGATTGCGGTAAACATGAACTGTTTCGCGATCATCTTGTGATCCGTCGAAAAAATGTACTTCCGGATGAACGATTCACTGTGGCCGTGGGCCTCGTTGTGCTCGTGCTTCTCGGTATGCAGTACTGCTTCCATAATCGCTCTAGTGTCCTTACTCGTTGGAGGTTGCCGGCGGCGCGAGGCTTGCCAGCACGTTGCTGTACTGTTCGTCGATCCAGGTATCGAAATTCTGCTGCGCCTGCACCGTCATCACCCCACGCATGAGATAATGTCCGCTGCCGCAGAGTTCAGCGCAGGCAATTTCAAACTCCCCCGTTTTCCGACTGTTGAACCACACGTCCACCCACTGACCGGGTACGGCATCCTGTTTGACGCGCATGTTCGGCAGGAAGAAACTGTGAATGACATCCATCGACGACAGGCGCACGAGGACGGTTTTATTCACGGGGATGTTCATGTTGTTGATGGTGGTGAAGTCGTCGCGTCCGTTCGGATCATCGGGATCCACGCCGAACGGATTGGTCGTGGTGATGAACTTGCGGTCGCGGCGGCCGAATATGCCATCGGAACCCGGATAGCGAAAATGCCAGAGGTAGGTTTGGCCCATCACCTCGACGACGAGATCCGGGTTGGGTGTTTTCTCGGAATAGCGGATATCTTCCCAGATGCCGTCGCTGTAGAACGCGAGGAAGAGAAAGAGGGCGAAGGGCAGCGCCGTCCAGGAAATCTCCAGCAGGTTGTTCCCGTGATAATGATACGCCTTGTCGCCTTTGCGCTTCCGCCGATAACGGATAATGAAGGCGATGTATATCGCATTTACGAGGAAAAAAATAACGACGGAGATGTAGTAGATCAGCGAGAAAAGATGATCCACACCTTCGCCAAAGACGGAGACATTTTCCGGTAGCCAGTCAAGCATTGTCGTGATACCTTGAATACTTCAATTCGTTCTCATGCTCAGAGGGTGGAAAGCAGCTGTTCTTCGGTGTAGGCGCCTGCCTTACTCTTTGTGGCGTCGCGCACCTCCTTGACCATTTCAGCGGAGATCTCGGCGGCGGCATTGCCCCAGTTCGTGCGGATGAAATTCAGCACGTCCGCGATTTCCTGGTCATTCA
The DNA here is from genome assembly GCA_002869275.1 of Ignavibacteria bacterium. GTDB lineage: Bacteria > Bacteroidota > Ignavibacteria > SZUA-365 > SZUA-365 > BM516. Next base: position 5,784 of record PKTF01000340.1, read on the forward strand.
GATCATTTTTCCAGGGCTGCATCACGCCGTTGTATTTCTTCCCATCGCGTTCGATTGGTCCCTGGAAGCCATGCAGCACGATACGGATCGGCAGAGCGGGATCGCCCGTGGCGATTTGCGAACCGACCAGCGAGGGATACACGCCGGGGATCCCCTGTCCGTTCATCTGATGGCAGACAGCGCATTTGGCATTGAACACCGATGCGCCGGGTCCGCCCGTTCCTGCCGCGATGGCCTGGAGCTGTGCGTCAGCTCCCGCAGGATCGTTCCACTCAGGCGGTTCCGCGTCATCGACAAAAGCGTAACAGCCGGACATCAGAAGCGCTGCGAGCAGTCCGGCAAGCACCCTGTTATCTTTAGGTAGTCTTAATAAATATCCGATTGGTCGAGAGAAGAGTCCGTCACGGTTGCTCATGGGCCAGGGACCTGTACTGATGCGCAAAGAAAGTTCTTGCGAAATGAATTAAAACAAGCTACGGCTTGTCCGAATTCAAATCAAGAGGCGGGTCAGAATTTTGTCGCTTACAGCAGTCACAACCGCTTCTATGGAA
>PKTF01000387.1 GCA_002869275.1 Ignavibacteria bacterium
ACCATCCGGATACCCGTCGTGCGAGAAATCACGATCAACGCTCCTACCTGCCTTTGCGCCATGTCATCACAGGCATCCACGATGGCTTCAAATGTCTCATCCATGCTGCTTCGCAGGAAGCCCGTCATCAGCCTTCCGCGCCCGAGAATCACAAGCAGACGCCGCAGTTCCGGCTGGAAAAGGATGATGAACGCGATGACCCAGATATCGGCCAGAGTCTCCAGGATCCAGAGCATTGCCTTGAGTTCGAGCGAGGACGCAACGAAGGAACTGGCGACAATGACCAGCAGACCCAGGAAAATCTGAATGGCGATCGTCCCGCGCATGATCAGGTAGAGCCGGTAGAAAATGAACGTCACGACAAGCACGTCGAGGATGTCGGTCCAGCTGATCTCCAGGAATCAGATGTCAAACAGCATGGCGCGTCGCCTCCTTTCCCCTTATGGCTTCTATCACATCGAGTGCCGCACGCATCTCACGTACGTCATGCACGCGTACGATGTGGGCACCGTTCAGTACGGCAAACACGTTACTTGCCAGGCTTCCCGCCAACCTCTGATCCGCGGGATGGCCCGTGAGCTGTCCGATAAAGGATTTGCGTGACGTACCCACCAGCAGCGGAGCCTGCAGCTCGGAGAGACGCGCCAGGTGGTTGAGGATACTGAGATTGTGTTCGAGTTTTTTCCCGAAACCGATTCCGGGATCTATCACGGCATGTGTGATGCCACTGTCTTCGCAGAACTCGAGCCTGCGGCGGAAAAACGCGAGAAGGTCCTCGATGACGTCGTCGTAGTGCGGATGCCTCTGCATGTCCATCGGATTCCCCTGCATGTGCATCAGCACGACGGGGACGCCGCGTTCGGCGGCCAGAGGGGCCATGCGCGCGTCGTGGCGCAGGGCGCTGACATCGTTGATGATATCGGCGCCGGCGTCGAGCGCCGCTTCAGCGACGGCCGCTTTGCGCGTATCGATGGATACCGGAATATCAGATTTCCGACGCAGTTCCGTCAGCACAGGCAGAATACGCTTGATTTCTTCATCGACTGAGATTTCGCGGGCCCCCGGACGGGTGGATTCACCCCCGATGTCGAGGATGTCGGCACCCTCCTTTGCAAGACGAAGTCCGTGTGTGACAGCCGCCGAGCTGTCGAGGAATTCACCCCCGTCGGAAAATGAATCGGGGGTGACGTTGAGAATACCCATGATACGTGCGCGGCCGTCGAGGGAAAGAACTCCCCTCGCTACTGGCAGGTCAAACACATGATGCGCGGCACGGGTCATAGATGGTTCTGTTGATGATGGGTGCGAAAGCGCACAGGAATCCGCAGTACATGCATCATACGATCAGGAAGCGAAATATGCAATGCGCCGCGGGTTCGATGGCGAAGCAAAAAAAAAAAACGGGCCCCGTGGGGCCCGTTTCGCAAACACGCCGGTGGCGTATTACTTGGAGAGCGTCATACGACGGGTCTGGACAAAGTCGCCGGAGGTCATACGGTAGATGTATGTACCGGTGGCGAGTCCCGTCGCCTCGAAGTTGGCCGTGTAGCTTCCTGCGGCAAGCGTCTCGTCAACCAGAACCGCAACCTCGCTGCCGAGGCTGTTGTACACCGCGATACGCACGTGGCGCTCTTCAGCGACATCGTAGCTGATCGTGGTGTTGGGGTTGAACGGATTGGGATAGTTCTGCTTCATCCCGAAGGTCTCAGGCAGACCGCGGCTGTCCTTCACGATAATCGTGTACGGATGTGCCAGCGCGATGTTGCCGAGACTGTTCATCTCGTTCAGGTCGTTGACGGTAACAGAATTGTTTGCCGGGTCGGACACGGAGGTCGTACCCATGATGGGATCTTCCCACGGACCGTTGACGGGATCCTGACGGATACCGCGCAGCTGCAGACGGTCGAAGACCATCGCGGCTTCCTGGTCGGCATACGGGAAGGTGACATTGGCTGTCCACGGACCGCCAGACGTGTGCTCGAGCTGCCAGTAGCGCATCACATACATCTTGCGTGCGATGTTGTTCGGCAGCTGATTCGGGAAGACACGGATGAGCAGCTGATCGATCGATCCGCCTGTAACCTCAACCGTTGCGATCGGTGTCTGCGTATTCGGATCGACGAAGTTGTAAATCGGTCCCGGTACGAGCGGTCCCATGGTGGCTTCCATCGACTTCGGACCGTTCTTCGTGCCCGTGGTGACCACGCGCAGATTGACAGTCACTTCGTAGATCTCGTTGGTGGCGACCAGACCCTGATCGGGCGGCGGGAAATCGTCATTGAACAGCGTTCCGTAGAAACGCAGCGTTCCGGTATGCAGTCCCGGAGCGAGTCCGGCCGGATTGATGCTCATCGTGAAGGTCTGGAACTGACGCGGGCGTTCCGGAGTAAAGTTCCAGCCCTGCAGCGTCTGATCCGGGGTTTCCTTCGTCAGCGTAATCCACGGTGTATCAGTCTCGACATCCCAGAGGAAGTCGCCGTTGATGCCGTAGATGTCCGTCGTCGTTGCGACTTCGAAGGTCTTGTTGATCTTTCCAGGCTGCTTGTACACAGCCATCAGGTTGATCGCGGCGCCCTGGCCGTCTTCGAATTCACTGATATCGGCACCAGGATAACCATAACCGATTTTTGGCGGCGGCGAGGGATTCTCGTCGAGCTTCAGCCAGCTCATGGCAACACCACCGCTACGGATGTGGATACCGATGTAGTAGTTGCCTGCGACAGGAGGCGTATTGAAGTACGGCGCGTAACCGGTGGTAAGCGGACCGAACTGCGTCGGACTGTTGATGGTGATATTGGACAGAGTCGCGAACACTGTCATGGCGGAAGGATTTGCGGCCATACCATAGGCCAGCTCGATCGTCGTGTTACCGGCGGAGGCAAAAATCTCACCGTCCAGGCGATAGCTGGCGGCGGCATCGAGCATTGCTGCGGGCATGAAGAGCCAATCGTCCGTTGCAGGTCCCGGATGGAACAGGAGAACCGGACCCACAATATCAGTGCTCTGCCAGACTTCCCCACCGTCGAGATCGGCGGTCGTCCAGCCCATGTTGTTCATTTCCGAGATACCGAGGTTCGGGGACGTCCATGTGGCGAAGTCCTCGAAGCCCTTGACCTTGTAGTCAAACACTTCCACGGTCTGGCACATCGCGCCATCGTTGCTGTTGTCGAGGTCCAGGTCTTCGGGAACGAAGACGCGGACATAGAGATTCGGGCTCGGACCCGGCATGAGGCCGGTGATGCCCTGCTGGAAGGTGAGGTTGGCGAGGCTGTCGACCCACTTAACATCAAACGCTTCAGCGACACCGTCAGTTGAATCAACCGGCATGGAGCCGAGCTTGTAGACGGCCTTCAGGTACGGCGGCCTCGAATGTTCGAGATCGGCGACCGTGGCATGCACGATGTTGAGGTCGGGCATTTCGCGACGCGCCCAGTGGTCTTCAGCATAGCCCAGTACCGCGTCGACCATCATTATGTCAAAGGTACAGGCACCGTAGCCGATGACGGTGTTTTTCGCTTTCGGGACCGTGTTATTCAAACCGTCGGAGTAGATTTCGTTGTTGCGCGGATCGTAGACACGGAACGAGCATTCCTCTTCCCAGGATCCGATGACGAAGGTCAGCTTGATTTCCTGTCCGTTCTCAACGTTGAAGGTGTAATCCACCGGACCGGAGCCCGAACTGATAGTGATGTTGTTGTGCTCGAGAACACCGTCGATGTACACCTGCAGGTAGCAGCCATTCCAGCCGTCACCGTAGCTGTCCCACATACGGATGGTGTACGTACAGCCGCTGACCACCGGCGGTGCAACGCATGCGGACTGCACGACTGTGTAATTGATGTTGGGCGGGCCACCGGAGACCGGACCCGATGTCAGTATGATGTTGTCGTTGCCGTCACGCAACCGGTAGTAGCATTCCTCCGGCCAGCCGCCCGGCGTGAACACCGTCGTGATGACATCGTTGACATCCGCCAGAAACGAATAGCGCACGGGACCAGATCCGCTTCCAAGCGTGACATTGGTCAGCACGTTCACATTGTTGACCTTGACAGTGAGGCTTCCGCCGTTCCAGCCATCGCCAAATGAGTCATACAAATCCATGTGGAATTGGCATTGCTGAGCCTGTGCAGGCATCGCAAACATTGCCATGACGGCAACGACGGCCGCGATTCCCAAGGTCTTCGGGAATAGCATGCGGTAGACATCCTTCATAAACTACCTCCAGAAAAATGTGTGGATACTATCGGTCGTGTGAGTAATCTTCTTTTCAGACAATAAAGTCGCTCACCGGTAAAATTGAAACGTGAAGGGAGATATCTTTCGGAATTGCTGTGAGTTGATTAACCTTGAGCCGCACTGTGAAACATAGCAACAGGAACGGGAAAAGTCAATTCTTTCGCCGCATTCCCTTTAAGGAAAGATTGTGCACCCTGCGAGTGGGTACTTGAGTGAAATCACGGCAGTGTTGGCTGCTTTCTCGCATATGAATACAGTGGCATTTTTCGTAAACTCCCACGTCAGAGTACACGGCTCTTCATGTCAGCAACAACTAGAAACAACAAGGATACTGATGGCTGCACAATTTATTCTCGCCCTCTTGCTGTTGACTCCTGTTTTCGCCAGCGGTCAGAATGCTTCGCTCGTGGAAGCGCTTCACGCCGCTGAATGTGATTCTCTCACCGCGGTGAAGCAGTCAACATATGGTTGCAGCAATTTCCAGCTGAAGAATTCGAATCCCGGAAAGAAGGACATCACGAGCTTTCGTTTGGAGCTGGTCACGCCAGGTCTGAGCTGGGAAGGCACGGCATCGGTGCAAAACTGGTCGGTGGTGATGCTCTCACCGACCATCCTCGAATTCAGCGGAAGCGGTACCACTCTGCGCTACGGTGTGGTACTGCCCATCGGCAATGTCTGTCTCAGCACAGTCTGTCAGACGGGGGGAGATTATGTCGTCAGGTATAAAACATTCAACCAGGGGAGTCAACTGTGCACGGGCACTGTCACCCTCAGCTGCCAGAAACTCGATCCAGGAGATTCCCTGGACGTCGTCGTCAACGGCACGAACGTCCGCTGCCACGATTTGACGCTCAACAACCATAATTCCGCATTTCTGCCGCTCAACGGACTGGAAATCTCCCCTCTCAGTGCCGAGACCACCCTGATGGGGTCGGCGACCAACAACTGGAAAGTGCAGCCGGGGATGAACAACTCGATTCTTTTTCTCGGGGAAAGCGACTTGATCAGGCCCGCGGATAGCCGAAGCGGCTACAAGGTCTGCTTCAACCAGGTTCCGCAGGGCAAAGATACGGTTTCGCTGCTGTGGAAGAGCATGTTCAATGGTCTTCCGGTCACGATCGATACGATCAGACTCACCCTGGCGAAGGAAACGCGCTGTGATTCCGCGGCGATCACGCACTCCGCCGGTGAAGACGGCAGTACCTGTTATTCCACGGACATCTTTAATCTGCACGAACCTGAGGGCGCGGTGACATCTGTCATTTTCCAGGTCCAGTCGCCGGATGCCGTGCTGCTGCCGGGCGCCTCGGGCCCCTGGCCCATTACGCAGGAGACCCCGATTTTCCTGCGCTTCGCGACTTCCGGCGGCGGGATCCTTCAAGGTGATTCCATCAAAGGATTCTCGTACTGCATCCTGAACACCGGGGCCGAGGATTCCGTGACCGTGCGAATCACCACACGGGATGGACTTTCCGACAACTGTTATTTCGATATGACCGTCTACTGTCCCGCCACGGTCGGTGCTCGCTGCGACCGCTTCACGTTCAATCGAATGTCCGGAGCCAGTTATCGCCTCGGTGTTGTCAACACCCGCCTCCCCTCGCTCCCGCTCAATACTCTGTCGATAGATATCCTGAACAGCGGACCCACCTTCGATTCGGTGTCAGCTCCGCTCAACTGGATTATTGCTGATTCCGATCCGACTGCCCTCACCTTTTCGACTTCGGTCGCTCCCATCGGCGTCGGCGGATCGCAGTCGGGATTCAATGCCGGCTTTGCGTTCACCGGAATCAACGACTCGGTTGTGCTGCGGTTGTGCACATCGTTCAGCGGGCAAAATGCCTGTTGTGACACGATCGTGCTCCCACTGAGCAAATTTGAAATCCGCTGTGATTCCCTCATCCTCGAAAAGACGGGGGCATCCGGGGCATGCACATGGCGTGCGGGCTTCGTCAATACGCACCTCCCCGCATCAGAGACGACGAGTTTCAGGCTCTCTGCACTTGACGAAGGGGTGACGATGCGCCTGACGACGGCACCTGCAGGGTGGAGCGTGATCGCTGACGGCAGCG
>PKTF01000434.1:0-900 GCA_002869275.1 Ignavibacteria bacterium
GACGAAGTGCGCGAACTGGGGAGTTATCTGGAAGTGGAAGCGATACAGACCGACCCCTCCATGACAGAGGACGCGCTGCAGGAGCAGTGCGTGGCCTATGCGCGGCTGTTCTCAGTACGGGAGGAAGATTACGTGGATCGGAGCTACAGTGATTTGCTCGTGGACGCTATACGCAATACGCGATAAGCTTAACGCGGTACGCCGTACGCGAACATGATTATCGTTGCACGGCTCCCGCCGTGCAACTCGAGTGCTGGGCTCAGAGAAAACGGATGCTTATTCAATGCGGGGCTCTGCCCCGCATCATTCTCGCGGAAAGCGGCCCCTTCGAACTTGGACGGCAGAGCCGTCCAGAATGCCCGTTACACGGCAGGAGCCGTGTAACGATGTTCTCAAAACGTACAGCGTTATGCGTAAAGCGTACAGCGTATCGCGTGCTCGAAATTCGTAATTTGCCTGCATGAAGCTCGACCACATTACATTCCCTGATGAACTCGACCGCGCTGATTACGCGATGATCGGACTGCACGGACGCAACGCGAACAAATACGCGTTTTTTCCGTTCGTGCGTCAGATGGGATTTCTGCATACGCGCTGGGTTCTGCCTTCCGCCACGTTTGCGGCCGAGGGCACGGACGACGTGCGCTGGTGGTTCGACAATGAACTCAAGGACATGGTGGAAGTGCAGGAAAGTCGGGACCACATCAGTGATCTTATCGCGATGCAGATCGACGACGGCATTCCGCCGGAAAACATTTTCCTCGTTGGATTTTCTCAGGGCGCGGTGATGAGTCTCGACACGGTGCTGCGCTATCCGAAGCGCCTGGGCGGCATCGTCGCCCTGTCTGGATATGTCATCCATCCTGATATCCTGCTGGAGGAACTGCACGATGCCAACCG
>PKTF01000434.1:920-2203 GCA_002869275.1 Ignavibacteria bacterium
GAAGTAGGCAGGGAAAACCACCGCGTGCTCACGGATATGAATCTTGACGTCGAATACCGGGAATACGACACCGCCCACCGCGTGAGCAGCCAGGAGACCCGCGACATCCGCGCCTTCCTTCACCGGCACATGTACGGCATGGCCATGGACGATCCGCGTTCGCAGAACGATCACGTGGTGACATTTTGAACCTGGGCTGACCGTGTCAACCCGTCTATCCTCAGGCACAGCCGCCCCGCCCTTACCGGCGGGGCGGTGTTTTTTAATGGAGATGACGGTCGGAAGGCGAATTAAAAGGTCCGTGTATCGTATATTATGGTGTTCACGATGCCTGAAGATCTGGAAGGAGATCCCATGACCGCTCGATGTATTCCCGTACTTATTACCCTGTTACTTCTCACCCTGTCCTCCGCGGCTGTTGCACAGCGCGATTTGAATCAGGACAAGAATTCATTGTTCAGTGGTTCGGGCAACTGCGTGCTCTGCCATGCCGCAAGCGAAACGGCGAATGTCACCAGCACGGGTGAGGATGTCTCTCCACCCTCCACCTGGCGTTCGGCCATGATGGCCAATGCCGCGCGTGATCCATTCTGGCAGGCGCAGGTCGTCAGCGAGTCGATGGACCTTCTGGGCATCAAGGATATCGTGCAGGATAAGTGCACGAACTGCCACATGCCCATGGGGCACGAAACCGCCATGCAGCTCGGTGATCCGCATTTCACACTCGATGAGGGAAAAGCGGACGGACTCTCGATGGACGGTGTTTCCTGCACGCTCTGCCACCAGGTGGAGGATGAGAATTTCGGGAAACCGGAAAGCTTCTCCGGTGGCTATGAAATCGCGGAGCAGCGCGTGACCTACGGTCCGTATGACAACCCTCTCATCCAGCCGATGCAGAATATTTCCGGGTATACCGCGGTATTCTCTCCGCATATGGAGCAGTCCGAACACTGCGCGACCTGCCATACGCTGTTCACGCCGTACGTGGACGCACAGGGACAGATCGTCGGGGAGTTCCCCGAGCAGACACCCTACCTCGAATGGAAGGAAAGCGACTACCCGTCGCTCGGCAAAAGCTGCCAGCACTGCCATATGCCCTCTCTGAGGGAATCGATTAAAATCTCGAGCCTGCCGATGAACGCCCCCGCGCGCACTCCGTATTTCCAGCACCACTTCGTGGGCGGCAATACGTTCATGCTGGGTGTGATCAAGGCGCATGCGACGGACATCGGTGCCACAGCGCTCGACGAACATTTCGACAACAGCATCGCACGGACGCGCGC
>PKTF01000240.1 GCA_002869275.1 Ignavibacteria bacterium
CGCTGGGATATACGTTACGGTTTTCTTCGAAAATCTCAGATTTTTAAAGCTAGTGATTTCATGCAGATGAAACAACCCGGGAAACATTGCAGAGGAATATGTAAATTGCAGCACACCTGTTCTCTAGGAGGCACAATGGACGAAATGCGAAAAGAACTGCTGTCGGCGCTGGGATACTCGGACAAGGCTATCCACCTGCTGGACACCGAGCTGCATTACGGGGTAATGGAAAATCCCACCGTGCATGTCAAGCACCAGGCCGGCTGTGGAGACGTTCTGTTCCTATCACTCGATCTGGACGGCGAACTTATACGCGACGCGGCATTCCAATTCGTCGGCTGCTCTGGACTGCAGTCCTCTGCTTCCGCCCTGACCGAGATGATTATCGGAAAGCGCATTCCCGAGGTCGAGGGCATACGGATGATCGATGTGGTGAAGTGGCTCGAGGGGATTCCGGAAAACAAGTACGAATGCGCTGAAGCGGCCAGCATCACCCTCAGGAAGGCGATCGAACACTGGCGCGAAATGCAGAACTGATATCTTACCCGTGCATACGGGGTTCATTGGGGAGGGAACGTACTATATCCGCTTCAAACTCCGCCATCTCGGCGAAGCGCTGGTCGACTTCGTCGTTGGAATAATACTCACGCGCCAGGTTCATGAACATCGTATAATGATGCGCCTCGGTGGGCATCAGGCTTTCGAAAAGGTCCCGTAGCTCACCTTCCGGCAGCTCGGCGATCAGCAGCTGAAAGCGTTCGCAGGAACGTGCCTCGATGAGCGCGGCGACGATGAGCGAATCGAGCAGCCTGCCGGGTTCCGATGTGCGGGCATGCGAGAGCAGCTTGTTGACGTAGGGATCGGCCGTATCATGCCGCAGCGTCCATCCGCGAAGTTTGAGCTGTCCCATCACGAGGCTGAAATGCTCAAGCTCTTCCTGTGCATGCGCGATCATGTGATCGACCAGGAGCGTGCGCTCGGGATAACGGTTGATGAGGCTGATGGCCGTCACCGCCGCCTTTTTCTCGGCGTGCACATGATCGCTGAGCAGCGTCTCGAGATCCGCCGCGGCGGCCGGAGCCCATTCAGGATTACTGTCGCATCGAAGGTTCAGCATCGGCGCCTCAGGTTTTCAGCTGTTTTTTCCTGGCGGCGGGAAACAGGATGTTGTTGAGGATCAGCCGGTATCCGGGCGAATTCTTATGCAGGGACAGATCCGTCGGCGGATCGCCCACGCGGTGCTGGTAATCTTCCGGGTCGTGACCGCCATACCAGGTAAACGTCCCGCGGCCGTAGTTGCCGTGCAGGTACTTCACCTCGTCGGCCCCGTCCTTTTCCGCCAATACAGTCACATATTTCTTGATCAGTTCCTTGCGGAAGGCCGTGGTCTGTCCCAGGAAACCGCCGATCACGTTGACGTGATTCTGCGTGAGCATGCTCGGTACGGGATCGTATTTCGCGGAAAAATCGAATAGCGTGAAATAGTCGTTGTCGGGCCTGCCGCCGAACGCCGGGGTCATGTCGATGTCGCTGTATTCGTACTCGTAGGGATTCATGATGAGCTTGAACTTCTCGAAAGCGAACGTCCGGTCGAAATCGAGGTGCGACTGGCAATTCGCATCCGGTGCGTCGCCGTCGAACATCACATCGCAGATGTCGGTGTTCTCCGCGGCAAGCGCGATATCAAAAGTATCGGTGGCCGAGCACATGGCGAACATGAATCCCCCTCCTCCGACATAGTCCTTGATCGTGCGCGCCACGGCTTTTTTCAGTTCGCTGACCTTCTTGAATCCCAGCCGCTTCGCCATGGCTTCATTGATGGCGACCTGCTGGATGTACCAGGGATAGGTGCTGAACTGACCGTAGAACTTCCCGTACTGCCCCGAAAAATCCTCGTGATGCAGGTGGAGCCAGTCATACTCATCGAGTTTTCCCTGTATCACTTCTTCGTCCCAGAGCTTCTCGTACGGCACCTCGGCATATTCGAGAGCCAGGGTCACCGCATCATCCCAGGGCTGGAAATTGGGCGGTACGTACACGGCGATCTTCGGTGCCTTTTCGAGGCGGACGAGTTCCATGTTTTCGTCGGGACTCTCCACCTGCGCAATGATCTGCGCCGCGGTCCCTCCGTCAATGGCGCGGAAGGTGACACCACGGACGCGGCACTCGTTTTCGATGAACGGGTAGTAGGACGTCAGAAAGCTGCCGCCTTTGTAGTTCAGCAGCCAGTCGACCTCCACCCCGCGGGTGAGCGCCCAGTAGACGATGCCGTAGGCCTTGAGGTGGTCCGCCTGCTGCAGGTCCATTTCGATAAGAATATTCTGCTGCGATTTCAGCGGTGCCGCTGCAGACAGGAGAAGTACAAGTCCGAGGAGAATACGTTTCATCAGGAATTCCCTTTTCTCAGAGCCACAATGCGCTCACGCGCCTGGGGCGCGAAAGGCGAGTTGGGATAATCGGTCAACAGTTTCTGATAGGTTTCGAGAGCAGCGGACTGCTGCTGCAGCGCTTCTTCCTGCAGCTTTGCGAAATGGAAGAGTGCGCGGTCACGAAGAAAACTCTCGCTGCGTTGTTCGAGAAATCCGGCGTACGTGGAGGCCGCATCGCCGGCGGCACCGCTTTCGGCCTGCAGCTGCGCCAGTTTGAGCCAGGCGAGATCCACCAGGTCGGTCGCCGCGAACTCCTCGGTCATGCTCCGCGCCAGGGCGGCAGCTTCCGAGAGCTTCCGCTGTCGTTCGAGAAAGAGAACACGTGCATAGTGCTGGAGAGGACGCTCACCCGGCATGCGGTACTGCGCGATCATGGCTGCCAGAGCCAGCGCATCATTGGCGATGTCGTTTCCGACATCGTCGGTGAGCGGCTTGAGCTGAACGAGCACCGTGTCGAATTCGCCCTTGAAAAAATATGCCTCCGCGATCCGGAAAAGGACAACGCGCCTGTTCTGTTCTTCAATGCCTCGTGCTCCGAGCACCGCATCGTACTGTGCGATCGACGCTTCCAGATCGCCCTGCGCGAGCAGCACGTCACCGATCAGGATATCGGCATCGGTGTTGCTGAACACCGTACGCCGTGTGTCGGCGATTTCGCGCAGGATCTCCAGCGCCCCGTCATGATCGCCGAAGCGATGATACTTGAGATAGCCTACACGGTACAGGCTCTCGCTTGCCATCGGATGTCCGGGGTAGCGGGCTGCGATCCCCTCGTAGAGGCGAATCGCGCCCTGGTACGAGGAAACTGATTCCGTGCTCGGGTACCGGGTATCGCCGCCGTGCAATTCTTCAGGGACACCCTCTTTTTCATACAGCGCTTCGAGGCTCCGCGCGTGCTGAAATTCCGCCTGCGGGATATACGCCTGGTCGGGGAAGCGCTCCACCGTTTCGGCGTACGCATCGGCCGCCTCACGATAGGCCCGATCGTTAAACGCGCGTGAAGCAAACTTCAGCAGTTCCATTCCCCGGGCATTCTTCATCTCGTCGATGTCACGGTACACGCTGTACGCGGACGCGTAATCTTTGCGCTCCATATGCAGCCATGCCAGCAGGTAGTGGATCGGCTCACTGTCGCTGAACTCTTCGGTCTGCTCTTCCGCGGCGCGAAGAGCTGCATCGAGCGCCTGCGGGATCTCGGAGAACATCGAGATCTGCTGCTGGATCTGGTACAGCGCCTGTGGAACCGCCCGAAGATACCCGAGGTACTCGTTCATGGCTGTTTCGAAATCCATATGCATCGCGCTGGCACGGGCAATTTCGAAGGCGAAAAGCTGTGGAGCCTTGAGCGCCTCACGTCCCCGGCGCAGGTAATCAATGGCAGTGTCAAACTGCCGCGTGTTGACACACTGGTCCGCAATCAGGGAATAGACCTGACCGTTTTTCGGGTTCATGGCGATCGCATGTTCCCAGTCGGCTTCCGCGCTGTCGGGCAGTTCGCGCTGCAGGTACACCCCGCCTCGGAAAATCCAGAGCTGGAAATCGCCCGGCCTGCGCTGCAGCTGTTCTCCGATCAGTGCCGTTACCTCGTCATACCGTTTCAATCCGGTGAGCGTGCGTCGCATGCCGTCGAAATAACTCGTATTGGACGGATTCATGCGGTACAGGTCCCGGTAGAACCGCAGCGCATCTTCGAATTTCCCTGCCTGCTCGTAGGTCTGCGCGAGCCGCAGCGTATTACGTTCATCCGCCGCCTGTGCGCGGGCCGCTGCCGGCAGGAGCGCCAGGAATGCGATGAGCGGTATGATGTATTTCAGTATTGTCATGTATCCGTTTGCTGTATGCTGTATGCTGTATGCTGTATGCTGTATGCCGTATGCTGTATGCCGTATGCTGTATGCCGAAGAACGATGTGCCTTGTGCCGTGCGTTCTCGAAACCACAATTCATCATTCGCTTTCTGCAAAAACACAATACATATAATAGGAAGATTCGTCGTGTCGACACAATGAGTACCGAGGAATTCACCTTCGCATGAATCTTTTGGGCCTGAGGAACGTTGTCTGAGAACAGGTCACTCCGGCATCTGTTGCACAGGGGAGGCGCTATCGTTAACTTGTTTGATTGTACATGAGTAGCGGAACAAACATACTGGCAGTTTTTGGTTCCACCGGATCAATCGGGCGCAATACGCTCGAAGTCGTCCGGAGGCACCCTGATGCGTTCGGTATCCGCTATCTCACCGGCAACAGCAACGCGGAACTCCTCATCGAACAGGTACACGAGTTTCGTCCCGCCGCCGTCGCGGTCACCGATCCGGCAGCAGTGACAGCGGTCAAGAGTGCCGTGGGCGAGCTCACCGAGGTCTTCGCCGGAGAAGACGGCCTGATGGAAATTGCCGCGCGCAGCGATTACGACACGATGGTGAGCAGCCTGGTGGGCTTCGCCGGACTCCTCCCGACCGTGACAGCAATCAGGGCCGGGAAAAATATCGCCCTCGCCAACAAGGAAACCCTTGTCGTGGCGGGTGAGATCATCAGCCGGCTGTGCAGCGAACACGGCGTGCAGCTGCTGCCGATCGACAGCGAACACAGCGCCATCCTGCAATGCATCGTGGGTGAACCCGGTCACAGCGTTTCGCGCATCGTGCTCACCGCCAGCGGCGGACCCTTCCGCGGCCGCAGCCACGACGAACTGAGCGCGGTCACGCCGGAACAGGCGCTGCGACATCCTAACTGGAGCATGGGCAGCAAGATCACCATCGACTCTGCAACGCTCATGAACAAAGGTCTCGAAGTGATCGAGGCACACTGGCTGTTTTCCGTGGATGCCGATGCCATCGACGTGGTCGTGCACCCGCAGAGCATCATTCATTCAATGGTGGAATTCAGTGACGGATCGGTTAAAGCGCAGCTCGGCGTGCCCGACATGAAAATCCCGATCCATTACGCCCTGACGTGGCCCGACCGCCTGGCCGGTGATTACGACAGGCTGAACATGGCGGAGATCGGGACGCTGACCTTCGAGGAACCCGACACGGAAGCCTTCCCCTGCCTCCGTCTCGCATATGATGCGCTACGCGCGGGTGGAACCGCTCCGGCCATTCTCAATGCCGCGAACGAAATTGCCGTCGCGGCGTTTCTTGACGGACAATTGAGTTTTACGGGTATCGCGGACCTGATTGAAGACAGCCTGCAGAACGTTACGGCAGGCCAGGCGGATACGCTGGAAGCCGTCATCGCAGCCGACACAGCCGCGCGCAGTTTTGCCGCGGCGCAGATCGAACATATAGCAGAATTGAATACAACGACTCGAGTATAGTGATATTATGGATGCACTCGGACAAATCCTGAGTCAGATTTTTTACTTCGTCATCATCATCGGCGTGCTGGTGCTCATTCACGAGCTCGGACATTTCCTGGCCGCGAAGGCCTTCGGGATGCGCGTCGAACGCTTCAGTATCGGCTTCCCTCCACGCGCCTTCGGCAAGCAGATCGGGGACACCGATTACTGCGTGAGCTGGCTGCCCATCGGCGGGTATGTCAAGATCTCGGGCATGATCGATGAAAGCATGGACACCGAGCACCTCGAGAAAGCGCCCGAGCCATGGGAATTTCGCGCGAAACCCGTCTGGCAGCGCATCATCGTGATCACCGCGGGCGTCATCATGAATGTGCTCCTGGCCATCGCCATCTTCTGGGGACTCAACCTCTCGCAGGGCGTGCAGCACCACAAGGTCACGACGATCGGTATGGTACAGGAAAACAGCATCGCCGCGAAGTACGGGCTGCAATCCGGAGACGAGATCACCGCGATCAACGGCGAGGAGATGAGCACCTGGGAAGGCATTCGCGAGAACGTGCTCTACAC
>PKTF01000006.1 GCA_002869275.1 Ignavibacteria bacterium
GCGTCGTGACGCGGAAGCTGCTGATCGGAGCACGGTGACGTGCGCCTTGCCGTGAGGTCCGTCCTATCGCAGCACGGTCATCTTGCGTGAGAGCACTCTTCCCTGCGCTTCGAGGGTGTAGCGATACGTGCCGCTGCGAAGGTCGTACGCAGCCACCCGCATGCTGTGGGTGCCCGCGGACTGCGCAGCAACGCTGTTCTTCCAGACTTCTCTCCCGTAGATATCGAAGATCCGCACGGTGACGCGACCCTGCGTGGGCAGCGCGTAGCTGATCGTCGTGGAGCCGGAGACCGGATTGGGGTAATTCTGTTTCAGCTCAGGCTGTGAAGGCGTATACGCATGCGCATCATCGCGACCGTCGATGGAAGTCGGATACAGTTCGATGAAATCGCCCGGTGAGAGGTCCTTCCCCGCCAGTCGCGGATCGTCGGGAGCGATACGCGTGCAGCGAAATACCGGATTCTCCGTGCTGAGTTCGTCGCCTGGCACCTTTTCGCCTTGCGTAAGCGGTCCGTTATGCGTGACGGGATTGATATACCGCCACACGGTTTCGTCCCCGGGGGTGACTTCGAACAGCTCGCCGAACGGACCATTGCAGATCAGCGTGTTGCCGTTTGGCAGACGTGACGCGCCGGAGATATTCTTTGCGTAAAAATCCTGTGGATTCGGTGCAGTGTAATTCCACACAGGCGATTCCGGTCCGTAGATGCCGGTGGCACCGATCTGGTAGTGACCGCTGCTGTCCATCGGCGGTGTAATCTCCACGACAGCAGAATATGCTCCCAGGTTGCGGTCGCCGTTGCTGAACACCATGATATTGCCTTCGCCGGGATAGCCATCAGGAATCCATCGGGCGTCGTGCTGCACGATGAGCTGTCGCAGAATCGCTGCGTCCGGCTGATATGTGCGTGGATTCCCGTAGCGGTACAGCAGGTCTCCGCCGCGACCGTAGCGCCCCCCGCTGTGTCCGGCGGCCTCTTCGATGGTCGTACTGTGATCGATGATCCAGATTTCACTGTAATTGCGGACACTGATGACGATCTGATCCAGCGCCGCGTTGTAGTCGACCGCGTTGCTGTGCCACCAGTCCGGTTTAGTGATGGCGGTCCCTGTAATTTCCGCATTGAGGTTGATCAGCTCCGGGTGTTCCTCGACCACCCCGAAATTCGGTTTCGTCGAATCGAAATCCTGGATGAGGTGGTCCCAGACGTGCCATTCCCAGACGATTGTGCCGCCATTGCTGCCTTCGGGACGCACTTCGATGATATGGTCGGGGTACAATCCATCCTCAGGCGCCCGCGTGGTATCCACACCTGCGGCGATGGCTTCGCTGCGGGATTTCCGTTCCCAGGCGATCATGAGGATGTTGCCGTTGGGCAGCATCTCGAGATCATGATGCTGATGCACCATGTTGTTGGTATAGAAATATTCCCAGAGCACATCGCCTTCCCAGGAGAGAATGACGATGCGTCCGCCGCCGCCGCCCACGGTGAAGTTGAGATTGTTCACCCGTTCGCTGCGCAGGAGACGACCGTCGGAAAGCAGGTACACACCAAGTCCGGGCGTGGAATTTCCCGGCCAGGAGTGCAGCAGGCGTCCCTCCATATCGATCAGATAGGTCGATGTATTGCGTATGGGCGCAAAGAGCGTGTATCCCTCGAACGCGCCGTCATGGTGTTCTATCAGTCCGACGGTGTTTTCCTGGGCTGTAGAAGCAGAAGAAAGCAGCAGGAAAATCAGGAAAGCGAATACTATTCGTTGCAGAGGAAATCGGTATGTGGAACGCTTGATCATGGCTGATTCAGGATGTGGTGCATGTTGTACATTGGAGCGCGCAACGGTGAAAAGGATTAACCGGCTCCATACATATTACCGGAATCGATCCATCTGATCAAACGAGAATGGCAACCACCAGCCATTCATAGGTTCGGTCAGCAGAGAATCGGCGCTGTTGCTAAAGGAACCGCCGGATTCCTTCCCGTTGACGGGAGAGAATCCGGCGGCTGCTGGTTGATCTCAATAATCGCGGTGATAATCGGTCAACGTGTCACGGTTAGTTGTCTCGTCGTCGTCTGTCCGTCCATCATGAGGCGGACATGGTAGAGCCCACTTACGACGCGATGGCCGTTCGCATCGCGACCGTCCCACTCAATCTGATGCGTGCCAGCAGAAACGTCGTTGTTGACAAGCTCGCGAACCAATATGCCGAGACTGTTGTAGACCGCGAGCACGACTGATCCCTGGTTTTCGAGCGCATAGGAGATCGTGGTCAACCCGCGCACCGGATTCGGATACGATCCTTCGATGCTGATGCTTTCCGCCATCAGATCCTGGGGACGCGTAAATCCACTCTTGGGACTGGGCGCCGGCGGAGTACAGATCGGCTCGATCAGGTTGTTGTTGTATGTGTCGAGGATGCCCGCGGCGGCGGACATGTCCTGTCCAGCCTGCGTATTGGCCCGCACCATGTCGACGGAGGGATCGGAGTTGCCGATCAGGGCGTCCGCCTGAAGGATGGTGGCGGGGACCGGCAGCGGCTGAGGTGATCCGTTTGCAATATTCAGCTTCGCCGCGATCAACTGATGGGCAAGATTGACCAAAGCGTTGCCTCCTTGTGGCGTGCGATGCAGAATATCGCAGACTTCGCTTTCGGAATAAAAGTTCGATCCGAGGAACATCGGGAAAGCTGCTGCAGGCCAGAAATCAGCGTTGTTTCCAGCCTGGCAGTTCTGGTCGCCGTGCGTCTTCCAGAACCCGTAGGAATACGGGCAATTGCTTGTGACTATGACCTGTTCGCCGCCGATTGCTGCGGCAGGCTGTCCGCTAACATTGGGATAAAATGCGAGAACATCGAGGAACGAGGGAAAGGTCAGGTACGAATCGTGCCAGCAGCAGCCATCCAGTGCATCTGTCACACCAACGGCAAGTCCTTCCACTGTGGGGGTAATATTCGGTTGCTGTGGCGGGAGGCCGAAGGTGAATGCTCCTATTCCACCAAGATATCCGTACGGGGTGGTGAGCCGGGCGTTGGAGAAGCCGACAAGCGCGCCGCCCCCGTTCACGAATGCGACGACGTGTCCCGCGCGTGCTGACAATGCTTCGTTTTCAGCATTGGTCAGTCCGCCGGAGGGAGTGTTGACAACATCACTGGCGACGGCTATCATTCGAAAGGCACCAAAGGGCTGAGCACTGATCGCAGCGGCCCCGTTGACATAGGTGATAGGACCGATGGTCGGAGCGAGAGCGTTCCAAAAAATGGTCACCCTGTCAAAGGCGCTTTTGTTACCACCGATAACGAGTGTGCCCGTTCCGGCGTTCGATGCGGTGGTGTAGAGGTCATTCATCAAGGTGGTGTAATTTGCCGGCGCCGGATGACTGAAGTCTTCAGCGTCGATTCCAAGCAGCGCAACGGGGCCTTGCGCGAACAGAGCGGAACTGCAGAAGAATAACGCTGCTGCTACATATGTAAAGATCGAGTATCGATTCATTGTGATTAATCCTTAATATTGAATAGTGGTGAGGGATGCATCCTGAAAATCACTTATGCGAGCGCTACACGTGTCGACTGAGACACCTCCTTTCCTCACGAAGCAGCATAGTAGCGTGCCTTTTCCCGAATACAACAGAGGAAACGACAAGCCTGCACGCATGGGCCAGAATGAACCATGCGGTGAACAACATTTCTAGGATTGTTAACCTTGACTGTACCATACAATAATACGAACACAATGTCAAGTATTCGGACATTATCATCGGCAGAGTGTTTTATAGACGGAAATCACTCGCCATAGCCATTACAAAACACACATGCTTCTGATTCGCTTACCCTAACAATGGTGCAAACAACAAAGGCAGAGCCAAATGACTCTGCCTTTCTGTATTTCCCCTTTACTTCATCAACACCATCTTCTTCACCAGCACCGCATCCTCAGTTACCAGACGGTAAAAGTACACTCCCGACGGCATTCCTGACGCATCGAAGACCACAGAATACTTGCCTCCTGCCTCCAGCTTCCTTCCTCCCGCTGTCCAGACTTCCCTCCCAAGCGCATCAGTCACGATCAGCCGCACCTCCATCGACCGCGGCAGCTCGTAGCTGATCGTGGTGGTCGGATTGAATGGATTCGGATAATTCTGCTGCAGAGAACATTGAGTGGGCATAACAGCACCCATGTCCTCAGCCATATCTGCCAGGGGATTGGTGATACCGTCAAAGAAGGATAGAATTACGGCATTGGCATCGATATCATGCGTTGTGTTGCCCAGGGGAACCCCGGCCGGTCCGGCGCCCGGCCAGGTGTGGCCACCGCCATCCACGCGATAATACTCGATGTCGCTGCTCTGTTCGCAATTGGTATAGCTGAATCTCATGACCGTGCAGCCATCGTTGGGATCCGAATTTGCGATGGCGGTTGAGTCTGCCTGCGTGCAATTATTGCGTGAAATCCAGTGGTCAAGCGTCTGGGACACCGATGGCCAGTGCGCGTTGCCATCCACCGGTACAACAAAATCGCCCGAACCGTGAATATGCAGTACCGGTACGGTGCGGATCGGATTGCATCCTGCGGCGATGCTGCTGGGAAGCACTCCTGCCACGGAGGCGATAGCCGCAATGCGATGGCTCAGGTCACAGGCAAGCCTGTAGGACATGAAGCCGCCGTTGGAAAAACCGCATGCGAACACTCTGCTATTGTCGATGCTGTAGTGCTGGCGGAGCGTATCGATCAGGGCTTCGATAAACCCGACATCATCATGCTGAGGCGTCGGGAAATAGGGATTCTCGCCGATGCCGCTGTTCCAGTCAGGGATTGCGCTGGGATACGCGACGATGTAGCCCGATGCGTCGGCGGCCAGATGCAGCTGCGAATAATCCATCCATTGCTGCGCGGTCCACGCATAGCAGTGCAGAGAGATCACCAGTGGAACATCAGAAGATCCATCGTAGCTGCCGGGCAGGTACACCATGTACTCTCTCGTTTCACCGTCAAAGGTGAAGCTTCCCTGGTGCAGCTGTGCATGCGACGGAACAGCAAGCAGGGCAAAACAGAGTACGAGGAGCGCCGGAAAAGTCTTCATGATCATCTCTCCAGTACGTGGATGTGTACGATGCACTTCGATGTAAAATAGCAAATTGAGAAAGGCAACCACAGAAATCACGGAATACGCACAGAATGCACAGACGATCTCATTCTGAAACCGTCTGTGCATTCTGTGGGTTCTGCTTGCCCCGCCTTTGTCCGCTGAAGCGGACTACAGCGGGTGGTTGCCTTTCTGTATTTCCCCTTTACTTCATCACCACCATTTTCCTGACAAGTACCGCATCCTCAGTTACGAGACGGTAACAATACACTCCCGACGGCAGACCCGAGGCATCAAAGATCACAGAATGCCGGCCTCTTGCGTAATGCCCTCTGGCTCCTGCATTCCACACCTCACGTCCCAGAGCATCAGTCACGATCAGCCGCACCGCCATCGGCCGTGGCAGCTCAAAGCTGATTGTGGTCGAGGGATTGAAGGGATTCGGGTAGTTCTGATGCAGGATACAGGAAGCAGGGATCGGGTGATCCTGCTCCACCGCAGTGGTGGACTCCGGCACCGATAGCGTGCTGCGGTCGGTAAACACGCGTCCGCCGGTTTCCAGCGACATGCTGATGGTTACATGCGTGATGCCTGCGTCGATGGTCACGTCAAGGCTGTCGCGAACCGTTGCATCCGCCTGCAGCGTGGTGAAGCTGTAGTCCGGATCGCCGACTGCTGAAACGCCGCTGCTCAGGAAGCTCATCTTCGCCTCGGGCGCGCCAGCATCTGCTCCGCCGACGTTTTTCAACTCGAAACGGATGCGACAGCGCGTCGGACCATAGGCTTCGTCGCGCACGATGTCCGCATCCCAAAGAGAAAGCGCGGGGAGCAGCATCATACCGCCAGTCGTGGTGGCGAGATTCGTCAACCTCGTTTCCACATTTCCGAACGGACCGATGATGGAGTCGATCTCCGCCACCAGGTCGGTCTGTTTGCTGGCCGCCGGATTGGCAACGTATTCCGCGAGCGCAACAGAGAGAACGGTCCGCCGTGTCTTGAGCAACTGCATGCGCGCGAGGGTATAGTAGTAATCGCCACGCAGCGCCTTGTCCTGGTACAAAGTGACCCGATCAACTCCAAGAAGCGGACGCTGCAGGCGGTCCACTTCTGCCACCAGATCCTTGCCACTGCGGCGCAGCGCATCAAATTCAGC
>PKTF01000334.1 GCA_002869275.1 Ignavibacteria bacterium
AACGCCCTGTCGCATTTCACTGACTGGACGATCGCTCACGTGCACGTCGGGGCACTCGGCTGGCACGGCTTCATGCTCTTCGGAATCATCTACTGGCTGACGCCGAAGCTCTACAAAACCACGCTGTTCTCGCGCAAGTTCGCGAACGCGCGTTTCTGGCTCGGCACGCTTGGTATTCTCTTCTATGCGATTCCGCTCTACTGGGCGGGGATCACGCAGGGTCTCATGTGGAAGCAGTTCACGCCCGAGGGTGTGCTGCAGTATCCCAACTTCCTCGAGACCGTCCTGCAGATTGTACCGATGTATGTCATGCGCGTCATCGGCGGCACGCTCTATCTTGCCGGCGCCCTGCTGGGTGTATACAACACCATCCGCACAATCCGCGCCGGAACGTTCGTTCGCGATGTCGAGGCGGAAGCGCCTCCTCTGCATGGCGGACATGCCGGTGAGGAAAAATCATACTGGGGTCACCGTTGGCTCGAAAGCCGTCCGGTGCGCTTCACCCTGCTCGCGTTCGTGGCTATCGCTATCGGTTCGGTCATCGGCAACGTCCCGATGTTCGTCGTCGATTCGAATATCCCGACCATTGCGAGTGTCAAGCCCTATACTCCGCTTGAGCTGGAGGGACGCGACATTTACATCCGTGAAGGCTGCGTCGGCTGCCATTCGCAGATGATCCGGCCCTTCCGATCCGAAACCGAGCGCTACGGCGAATATTCGAAGGCCGGTGAGTACGTCTACGATCATCCGTTCCTCTGGGGATCGAAACGCACCGGACCGGACCTGTTCCGTGTCGGACGCAAATATCCTGACGCGTGGCATTACAGCCATATGTACGATCCCACGACCATGTCGCCCGGTTCGCTCATGCCACCGTATCCCTGGCTGATCGAGGATGATCTCGATTACAGTTCGCTCGCCGGCAAGATTTCGGCGCTCCGTGCGATCGGTGTACCGTATCCCGAGGGATACGAGAGCAAGGCGCCGGCTGAGCTGAAGTCGCAGGCCGAGGAAATCGCGGCCACGCTGAAGGTCAGTGGCATCGAAACGGCCTGGAACAAGGAGATCGTTGCGTTGATCGCCTATCTGCAGCGCCTTGGCACCGATATCAAGGTCGAATAGGAGCGCTGAACGATGTTTAAAAACCTGGTGGATTTTTCAGGATATGAAACGCTGGCGGTCGCGGCGATGGTGTTTTTCTTCATCATCTTTCTCGCCATCCTCCTACGCGTTTTCTTCCTGAACAGGCAGTTTACCACGGCGATGGAACACCTCCCCCTTCAATCAGACGATGGAACATTAACTGCGGACAAGGAGCAGGAATGAGCAAGCACCCGAAAGATGAAGTCTTCGAACATGACTTCGATGGTATACAGGAGTATGACAACGAACTGCCCGGATGGTGGAAAAAACTATTCTACCTCTGCATCGGGTTCGCGGTCATTTACATACTGCACTTTCACGTCCTCGGCACGGGCGATCTCTCCCACACCGAATACATGAAAGAATACGATCCGAACTACACCGAGCCCCTGGTGGAAGTGTCGGGCGGTGTTTTCAACCGCTACACCTCGCCGTATCTCGCACGCGAGGAGAACATTACCCCGCGCGTGCAGGCGGAACTCAATAACCTTCTCAATGCGCCTTTCGACGAGCATATGTACCGTGCGATGAGCAAGGCTTCACCCGAACAACTCGAGAAACTGAAAGCGATTTTTCCGGAGATATACGCACAGTTCGAATCCGGCGCGATGGCTCAGCCCATGCAGCCGGCAACGACGAGTGCGAGTATCGCCTCGACCCTGACCGAACCGCTGACGGATGCCTCGGCCCTGCTGGACGGCAAGAAGACCTTTGAGACACAGTGTTTCAGCTGCCACGGCATGAAGGGCGAAGGTGGAATCGGTCCGAACATGACCGACGAATACTGGGTTCATGGAAGCGACATGCAGAGTGTGTTGAAGACGATTTACAAGGGCGTTCCCGCCAAGGGAATGATCGCCTGGGAAAAAACGCTTTCTCCTGAGCAGATCGATAATGTTGCGAGCTATATTCTTGTGAAGCTCGTCGGCAGCAATCCCCCGAATCCCAAGGCACCCGAGGGGCAAAAGGCAGAGTAATAAAAGGAAATACAATGGAAGCACATGATCCCGCAGATGTAGAGCAAGAGGCGGAGGTCACCTTCAGAGACCGCATTGCCACGGTATCTGAAGAAGGAAAACGTAACTGGATTTATCCGAAGAAACCATCTGGGAAGTTTTATCGCTGGCGCACCTGGCTGAGCTGGGTGCTGCTCGCGTTTCTCTTCTTCGCCCCATTCATCAAGATCAATGGCGAACAGCTTCTGCTCCTGAATATCCTGGAGCGAAAATTCGTCATTTTCGGCGTCGTGTTCTGGCCGCAGGATTTCCATCTCTTCGTGCTGATCATGATCGCCACGATCGTCTTTATCTTTCTGTTCACCGCGGTGTACGGCCGCATTTTCTGTGGCTGGATCTGTCCCCAGACCATATTCATGGAGATGGTCTTCCGGAAGATCGAGTACCTCATCGAAGGCGACGCACAGCAGCAGCGCGCGTTGAATGCGGCTCCCTGGACGACGAGTAAAATCAGCAAGAAATCGCTGAAACAGATGATATTCTTCGGCATCTCATTTCTGATCAGCAACCTGTTCCTCGCATACATCATCGGGATAGAAGAGCTGCTGGTGATCGTTTCAGAACCACCCTCCGAACACTTCGGTGGTTTCGTTGCCATCATGCTGTTCTCCGGCGCGTTTTATTTTGTCTTCTCCTGGTTCCGCGAACAGGTCTGCGTGCTGGTCTGTCCCTACGGCCGGCTGCAGTCCGTCCTCCTCGACGACAACTCCGTCGTGATCTCGTACGACTACAAGCGCGGGGAAGAACGCAAACGTTTCAGAAAGGACGATGCGCGTGAGGACGCCGGGGATTGCGTGGACTGCCACCAATGCGTCGTCGTCTGTCCGACCGGCATCGACATTCGCAACGGAACGCAGCTGGAATGCGTCAACTGCACAGCGTGCATCGATGCCTGTGACAATGTGATGGACAAAGTCGGCTTCCCTCGCGGACTGATTCGCTACGCGTCCAACAATGCCATCGCTACGGGCGCGAAGGAACTGTTCACCACGCGGGTCATCGCCTATACGGCGGTACTGGCAGCGATCGTTGCCGCACTGGTCATCCTCTTCGCCTTGCGCACCGACGTCGAAGCCACGATCCTTCGCGCTCCCGGTACATTGTACCTGAAGCAAGGCGAAGATCAGATCCGCAACCTCTTCACGATCAAGGTCGTCAACAAAACCCGTGAGCAGACGCCAATCCGCCTCGAACTGCTGAGCCACGAAGGCACGCTGCAGATTGTCGGGGGACGTCAGATCACGGTGGAGGCTTCGGACTATGCGGAAACCGCATTTTTCATTGACATCCCGCGTGACAAGCTCTCAGGCATGAAAACGCCCATTCGCATCGGTGTCTATTCCGGCGAGCTGCTGCTCGAGGAAGTGGAGACCGGCTTCATGGGACCAAACAAATAGCGGAGAATACGATGAAAAAAATGCACCCCTGGGCGCTGGGGATCAGCGCCTTCATCGTGCTGTTTCTCATAGTCACCATTACCGTGGTGATTCTCGTGAGTCAGCAGGACTATCACCTGGTCACGAAGGATTATTACGAGAAAGACCTGTCGTATCAGAACGAGATCGATGCGAAACGCCGTGCAGCCGATACAGGCTCGCGTCCGGTCGTCAGCGTCGACCGCGCTGCGAAAACCTGTGTGCTGCAGTTCCCTGAAGGAAAAGACTACAGCGGCATCACCGGCACCGCAACACTGTTTCGCATCTCTGATGCTCGGCAGGACCACAGTACCCCAATCGCCCTCAACAGTGAGGGCATGCAGCATATTTCCGTCAGTTCCTTCCCCGCCGGACAGTGGATCCTCAAACTGCGCTGGAAGGAGGGCGGAAAAGAGTACAGCCTGGATGAGAGAGTATATCTGTCAGAATGAAATGGATCAGGAACAGATTACTCGGATGCCTTACAAAGATTACGCTGATTACACAGAGGGTTTTCATCAATGGGGGGCAGTCTGCAAGTCCGTCTTCACGAAAAAATCATCCGTGTAATCTGTGTAATCCCTGTAAAGCATCCGAGTAATCCTCTTCAAATCAGGGAAATCACATGATCTGGTCAGCATTTGTTATCGGTATCATCGGCAGTGTGCACTGCGTGGGGATGTGCGGTCCGATCGTCCTCGTCCTCCCGGGCGACGGATCAGAAAAGATGCGCTTCTTCGCCAGCCGCATTCTGTACAATGTCGGGCGTTCTATTACCTATGCCTTCATGGGACTGCTTATCGGTTTCATCGGTCAAAGTATCGCCCTTGCGGGCTACCAGCAGTGGCTGGGGATCGCCGCGGGCGTGCTGATGATTCTCAGCGTACTGCTGCCGACAAAAGCGGCGCGGAAAGTACTTCCTACCGGCCTCTATGACCGTGCACTCGCTTCGGTGAAATCACGGCTGGGGAAATTGCTCAGCAACAGCTCGCAATCCTCGCTCTTCACCATCGGTATTCTCAACGGCTTCCTCCCCTGCGGACTCGTATACATGGCGCTCGCCGGTTCGCTCGCCATGGGAAGCGCTCTCGGGGGCGCCGCGTACATGTTCCTTTTCGGCCTTGGTACGCTGCCGCTTCTCGTTGTCGTCTCGTATGCCGGCACGCTTCTGACTGCCGGGATTCGACGAAAAATCACGCGTTTCCTGCCCATCGGTGTGGTGATCCTTGGGCTTCTCTTCATCCTGCGTGGCCTTTCACTCGGAATTCCTTTCATCAGTCCCGACATGGACATGATGAAAAAGAAGGGCAGCATGGCGCCTGAAAAAGCAAAGGTGGAGCTCCGCGAGGGCAAAGCTCCACCTTGTTGCCAATAACAGCGCAAACTTCGCGCTTGCCTCAGGCTTTCTTCCGGAGTTCGAGATCGATGTCCAGTTCGATATCCTCACCCACGACGGCGCCACCAGCCTCCATGAGCGTATTCCACTTCAGCTTGTAATCGAAGCGGTTCAGGGTGCCGCTGATCTTGAATCCAGCCACCGTGTTTCCCCAGGGATCCTTCACGGTACCGTTGTGTTTGACCTTGAGCACGACGTCCTTCGTCACGTCGCGAATCGTCAGCTTCCCTTTGAGATCATAGGTGTTCTTTCCGGTCTTCTTCATCGAAGTGCTCTTGAACGTCATCTGCGGGTATTTCTCCGCATTGAAGAAATCGTCGGATTTCAAATGGCCGTCACGCTTCTCGTTTCCAGTGTAAATGCTGGCGATGTCGACCGTCAGTTCCACCGAGGCGTTCTCGAAATTGTCCCCATTCGTGTGAATCTTTCCGTCGTATTTGTTGAACTTGCCGTCTACTTCCGAAATCACCAGATGGGTGACGTTGAAGCCGATAGTGGTATGCGAATTATCGATATTCCACGCGGTTTTCTGCGCCATGGCGCCTGCCGTGAGCAAAAACACAAGTGCGGGTATCAATGCAAATCGTTTCATGATGGTCTCCTGTATGTCAATGATGGTAATGTTGTTCTGAATCTATTTCAAACTTGAACTAAATACTAAACGTCTGCCGATGGCGAAAAGATTCCCAAGAAATAATTTTTTTTGGCTGCCAGGGGATGGCAGGATGGTAGATCGACTCTGATACCCCCAGTACAATCGTCACATGGTTGAAGCCTTTCAACGATGACGGCGTTTTTACCGCAGAGCACTCCCCTTTCTCGATGACGTTACACTGGCTGTGAGGCTTCAAGCTCATTACGGAAGATTTTGTTGCGTCCTGCGCGCTGCGCTTCGAACACCGAATGCTTGGTGGAAAGGATCAGGTCTTCCATGTCCTCCGCGTCATCAGGGAAGACCGCGAGTCCGCAGCTGACGGTACTGACCATGTCGAATTCCGTGAAGGTGTGCGTGCGGATGGATTCGCAGAGGGTAGCGGCGAAATGCACTGTTTCATCGACCGACGTATTGGGCAGCATGATGATGATTTCGTCCGCGCCATAGCGACAGGCGCTATCATAGGCGCGCAGGTGCCGTTTCACCAGCCCGCCGAATTCACGCATGAAGGCGACTCGGGCATCCCCGCCGTAGGTGTTGGCGATGCGTTTGTAGTTGTCGATAT
>PKTF01000176.1 GCA_002869275.1 Ignavibacteria bacterium
ATGCAGAATACGGCGATGGATCTCGGTGCCCCAGGCGCGGATCCGTATTATGGCAAGGGACACCTTGATGTCGGCGCCGCCGTCCAGTAAGACCGTGCACGGATGATTGTGAAGAAGTCCCGCAGGATGCACCCTGCGGGGCTTTTTCTCTTTTTGTATATTCCGCACACACACAACCTATTCAGGGTCGCACATGCAGGTGGTCATGAAGCATAGTACAGTTTTGGTTTTCGCCCTGGTGGCACTGATAGCCACGAACGGCACCATGGCACAGGAACGCGTGTCTCTCCATCTCGAAGAGGGAAAATCAGGTGCGGTATGGGACCTGGTGCTGGGACCGGACGGGAAGACCCTGTATTCCTGCGGGCGTGATTCCACGGCCAAGTCGTGGGACCTGACCACGGGTGAGAGCATCCGGATGTTCAAGTGCGACAAACACACGCTCGTCACTTCACTTGCCCTGGACTATACGGGTAACTGGCTGGCGCTGGGCGACATGAAAGGCGTGCTGTCCGTCTGGAACGCGCGCAGCGGTGTCCGCTATTACACGGCACCCGCGCATGAACAGTATATCACGGACGTCGCGATCAGCGCCGACGGACGCATGATCGCCACGGCGGGACGCGACGACCACATCCGTCTCTGGAACACCGATGACGGGCGTCCGCTGCACAGCATTACCGCGAAGATGCTCTGGGTTCAGGCGGTCGCGTTTTCACCCGACGGCGCTACCCTCGCGGCTGTCGGACAGGACGGCCGCATCGTGCTCTGGAACACCGCGGACGGTACGCAGAAAATGGAGCTGGGTCGGCACAGCCGTTTCGGTCGCGCGCTGCTGTTTTCAGGCGATGGGAAGTACCTGTTCTCTTCCGGAGCCGACAGCCGCGTCAAGGTCTGGGATCTGCAGACGCAGGCACTGTTCCGCGAACTGGAGCTGGAGGGTGGCTACGCACACGGAATGGATCTCAATCGCCGTGAAGACCTTCTGCTGGTCGGACGGATGAACGGGCTTATGGAAGTGTGGGACTGGCGCCGCCGCATCGTCAAGCAGAAACTATCGGGCGCTTCGTACGGTACAATGCAGGCGATTTTCGATGACAACGACGAGCGCATTCTCAGCGCCCACACCAGCGGCGCTGTCAAACTCTGGCGACACGAAGATGGAGCCCTGCTGCTAGACATGGTTGGATTCAGCGACGGACAATGGCTTTCCTTTACTCCCGATGGCTACTACGACTGTTCTGCCTTCGGCGACCGCTATGTGCAGTGGCAGCGGGGTCAGGAGCTTTTTCCTCTGAACCGCTACCGCGAACTGTACCAGCGCCCGGCCATCATCGAGGATGTGCTGCGCGGCAGTTATTCGCCGGCCGGTGAAATTGAAACCATACTCGATCCTCCGACCGCCGACCTGATTGCACCGCGGGACGGACAGCTTTTCGCCTTCGGCAGCGAAGCTCTGGAAATCGTGATTGAAGTGGAGGCGCGTGACCGGCAGCGTATCGAACGCATCATGCTATTGCGCAACGGACGGGCGTTGTCACAGGAACAGATTCTTTCGTCTCAGGTGCTCGCACGCAGCGATACGCTGCTTCGCATGCGTTTCCGTGTGGCGGTGCTTCCGGGGCGTAACGCGATCGAAGCGGTGGCGGTGAATGCTGCGCGCGTGCGCAGTGCGGCGCAGCGTGCCGATATCACCGTGGAAACCGGAGAGCAGCTCAATCCCAGCCTCTATATCCTCACTGTTGGCGCGGACAAGTATGCTCCGGCCTTTCCTGACCTGCAGTTCGCCACCGTCGACGCGCAGGCCATCGCCGACGAGTTTGTCCGGCAGGAGGGAGGGATCTACACCCGCGTCTACACGCGCACCCTCACCGACCGACAGGCCACTCGCGAGAAGATCTTCGCCGCGCTCAAGGAATTTGAGGGTATGGGGACGCAGGACATGCTGCTGCTGTTTTTCAGCGGTCACGGCGTGCGCCAACGCGATGGCAAAGGCCGTTCGCGATACTATTATCTGCCGGCTGGAACGACAAAGAACAATATCTCGAAGAGCGGCATGGCATGGGACGATTTCGCGGGCGAGATCGCGAGGTTGAGAGCGGGACGCGTGATCCTGCTTCTCGATGCCTGTCATTCAGGTGACGTGTCAGGCGGCGCATCGAATGAGAAAGTTGCTTCGTCTCTCGCCGGGCAGGTCGGTATCGTCTTTACATCCAGTTCAGGAAACGAGTTCTCGTATGAAGACCGGAGCTGGGGCCATGGTGCGTTCACACGGGCGCTGCTGGACGGACTGCGCGGCAAGGCCGACTTCACCGGCAACAAGATTGTCGACTGGAGCGAACTGCAGTTGTACGTCAGCACGGCTGTACGCGAAATGACGAAAGGCAGCCAGAATCCCATGGTACCGCGGCTCGAACAATTTGCGAATTTTGATCTCGTGAGGATACAATGAAACATCACATGGTCCTATTTCTGCTGCTGGCAATCGGTTTCGCCGGTGGATTGTCCGCGGATGAAGGTGAGAAAGATGTCGCTCTCGTAACGGCGGTGAACGGAAAAGTCGTGCTGCTGCAGCCTGAGGGCGAAACGCCCCTTAGCCTCGGGATGCGTCTGCGTGCTGGTGATGAGATCCGTGTCGATCAGGGAAGCGCCGCGGTGGTGTTTCTCACAGGTGAATACCTGGCGTTGGAATCGGGTGAACGACTGACCCTGGGCGAGACGCTCGATCAGAGCATGCTCTCGGATGGCAGCGCCACACGCGGCGTGGGTCCGGATGAAAGCATGAACGTGGCTGCAGACGGAGTCGACGCGGGTCCTGACGATGAGATGTGGCAGACACAGCTGGCATCTGTTTCAGGAATCCGGGCAGATGTCACCGTTATCGCGGTCTCTCCCCGCCTTGCAGTGTCCGATCCTCTCCCCACGTTCTTCTGGTACGACGCTGACGGCGTTTCCACCGGCGGGGTGAAGCAGTACACCTTGCTGCTGCGGGATGCGGAAGGAAAAACCATCCTGCGCGAGCGCGTGAGCGGTTATGGCGGCGCACTGAACAGCTATCGGCCTGGAACCATGCCCGCGGGATTCAACGCCGCTGAACGCTGGCATTACACCTGGACGGTTGTGCCCGACGGTCAGGCCGATCCGCAAGGCACGCTGGATGCGGGATTTGTCTACGTGGACAACGCCGGCCTCGAGCTGGCCGCGCTCCAGCGCAAGCGCTACGCAGCGCTGCGCGAATCGGGAAGTCTCGATGCAAGTTCCTATCACATGCTCCTGGCGCGATATTTCCTGGATGAGCGCGAGCGCCTCTTTTCGGATGCTGTGCTCCATCTCGTGGCCCTGGCCGGCGAACCGGCCGGCGAAGAGTATGCACGCGGGGAACTGGCACGGATGTTTCTCCGTTTCGGAAACCAGGTTTCCACAATCGCACCGAAGATGATCGACGCGACGGTGAAACTCGGCACGCCATGAGATCGACCTCACATCTATTATTGCTGACGATCGCCGCGGCATTTCTCGCCGCATGCAGCGGCGCTCCTCCTCTTTCGTTGGAAGACGCACGTATTCGTGAAGGGCGTGAACTCTATGATCGCTCGGATTTCGAGCGCGCCCAGAAGCACTTTCAATCTCTCCTCGCGGAGGCGGAAGCCTCCGGTGAAACCCTGGTGCAGGCGCAGGCGCAGAAGTGGCTCGGGAATATCCTTCTCGCGTACGAACAGCCCGATGATGCCATCACATGGTATGAACGGAGCCTGAGCCTGCTGAACGCGGGCATCGAGAAAGCAGGCGTGGAGGGAAACGAGCCTGCCGCCATCTGGCTCGACGAGCGGGAAAATGTGCTCAGCAATACCGCGGTTGTGTATAAAAACCGGAGGCAGTTCGAGGAGGCCGCAGATCTGTTTCGTCGAGTGCTTTCGCAGGACAGTGCCAGGGGCGACAGGCACAGGGTCGCCGTTTCCCTGTATAATCTCGGCGATGTCTATCATCAGTGGGGAGTCGCGGCGGGAAATCGCAAAGACACCGCGCGCTTTGTCGTATTGCAGCAGAACGCCCGGCAGTTGTTTCTGCAATCCCTGTCGGCTGCGCCCACTGCCGATGCGTGGCTGAACCTCGGAAATAATTACGCGGTGACCTATCAGCTCGACAGTGCCGTGTACGCCTATCGGCAGGCTGAGACGATCTACGGACAAAAAGGTTATCGCGTGCACAGGGCACTCGCCCTCGGCAATATCGGTGTGCTGAGTATCTGGCGACGGCATTCGGCCGAAGCCGCGGAGGCACTGAAGAACAGTATTTCGATCATCGAAGAGCTCCGCGGAAACCTCTCCTCGATTGATGTGCGCAGCAGTTTTGTCTCGGACAAATTTTATATCTATGAAAATCTGATCGGCATTCTCGTCGATACGGGACATGTGGAAGAAGCGTTCGAATACGTGGAACGCGCCAAGGCCCGATCCTTCCTCGACATGATCGGCAACAAAGCCATCGGGTCAGGAAAGGACCGGCGTCCCGAGGTGCAGGTGCTCATCGAGGAAGAACGACAGCTGCAGAAGCGGATCGCAGACCTGATGACCGTGCCCGACAGCGCGGCTGTTCTCGGCAACGTGATCGCACGGCACCGGGAGGTGATCGGCTGGCTGCGTGAAAAGGATCCGGAATACGCATCGGTGAAAAGTATTGATCCCGTCCCGGTGAAGGAACTGCAGGGGATGCTGGACGACAGCACAGCCCTGCTGGAATACTTCATCGGTGAGCGCTCGTCCTTCGTGTTTCTGGTGCGGCACGACACCCTCCTGGCACGACGTCTTAATCTGAAATCGAAAGAGCTTGGCCGTGACGTTGAGGCACTCCGCAGATTGCTGTTCTATGATTTCCCGATGCGCAAAACCGGATTTTTACGCGAGCAGAGGCTGCGTGAAAATAAATCCATGCTCGAAGCCCTGGAGGCCTGGCGGGAATCGGTGACCGACAACAACTGGCAGTTCAAACTGATGGAGATGCATTCGCGGCTCATCTTCCCGGTGCAGCCTTCTCTGAAAGGCATCCGGAATCTGTATGTCGTTCCGCATGGACCGCTGCATCATCTGCCGTTTCAGGCGCTGGTGCCGCCCACAGGGGTGGATTTCCGCGGTGATGTGCATATTGCTCGACCGAAGTACATGATCGAAGAGTACGCATTGTCGTACCTCCCTTCGGCGAGTGTTCTCGGCTTCGCCTTGAAAAAGGATGCCCATCCTGCGATGTCGGCCATGATTGTCGGCGACCCGGTGTACGCGGACCCGAAGTACCGTCGGCGTCCGCTCGACGGTGCGCTGATCGAAGCGGATACGGTTGCGCGTTATGCCCGCGATCCGCTGCTGTTGAAGCGGGAACAGGCCGAGGAGAAAACCGTCAAGGAACGCATCGGACAGAACGACCTGCTGCACTTCGCCACGCATGGCGAACTCAACAAGAAAGACCCGTTGCAATCACGCATCCTGCTCGCAGCGATGCAGCCCGACAGCATCAACGACGGGAACCTGACCGTGTCGAAGATTTTCAATCTCGATCTCAATGCCGTGCTTGTCACGCTCAGCGCCTGTCAGACCGCGCAGCTCGCCTCTGAAGAAGGCGGGTTTACTCCGGGTGACGACCTGGTCGGCCTGACGCGATCGTTCATGTACGCCGGTACGCCGTCGGTGATCGCATCGCTCTGGTATGTCGATGACGCCGCGACGCTTGACTGGATGCGCGCGTTTTACCAGTCATGGCTCGACGCGGGTGTTTCGCGTATGCGCTCGGCACGCGAGGCCGCCCTGCAGATGCTCGATCAGCCGAAAGACCCAGACTGGATTTTTCCATATTACTGGTCGGCATTCGTCTACATGGGCGATGCGCGCTGACGCAGGAACTTCTGTTTGTCCGGCGCGGTAAAAGCTCCTAGTTTGCCTTTGAATAGTATCAGCTGATCTGGAGGTCCATCATGAAATTCCGCAGTATCGTATTCATGACCGTTCTGCTGTCGTGCGCGGCAATCCAGCTGCAGGCGCAGGGAGACAAGGTCTCCACGCTCGGGAAGCCGGTGTTTCCGAAACTCGAGTATATCAATCTCAACGTGGAACTGGGCTTCAAGACCGATGTCATGCGCGGTTTCGGGGCGCGTGTGGACGATGCGCGGCGCGATGCCGACGCGGC
>PKTF01000374.1 GCA_002869275.1 Ignavibacteria bacterium
GCTATACCTACGGATCGATAGACCTTGGCGCATTCGAGTATGTGCCGCCAGTGTCGGTCCGTACCGCTCCCGCTCCTTCCGCATTGGATATTTCCTCAGTCTATCCCCAGCCCGCAGAGGATCACGTTACGGTTGAACTCAAACTCGAGCAGACGTCCGATATCACCCTGCGTCTGTACTCACTGACGGGAGCGCTGGTTCGGGAATCTTCAGACGCCGACCTCAGCGGCGGAGCACACCAGCTTCGGATTGATACCCGTGGATTACAATCCGGGCTGTATCTCTGCACAGTGGGAACAAATCGCGGAACGTCATCGCGTGTGGTCGTTGTCCGTTAGCGCTTATCTGAACGGATGTTCCCTTCAACGAAGAATCACGACCGTTTTGTGCAACGAACTTCCATCCTCCCGGAATGCGCGCAGCAGGTAGGTTCCACTGCGCAGCCTTCGCACGTTCAGGACACCCCGGACGTCCTTCCCTTCGAGGACTCTCTGCCCATGAACATTGAACAGTCCAATCCTGGCATGCTTCCAGTCCGAAGGGAGCTCATAGGAAAGCGTCAGGCGAGCAGGCTGCGGGTACACCGTGAGCAGTGGCCGCTCTGCTTCCATACGTTGAACCGTTGACGTACGAGAGATATCTCCGAAGTGAAAATAGCAAACGCTGTTCGCGTCCACTTCGAGCTCCAGCCTGCCATCCACCACGACGATCTCCTCCCCCTCCCAGCCGGTACCGTAACAGCCTCCCGGGAAATGGCAGGACTGCAGTGAATCGACTGCGCCCTGATGAGAGAGACCCGCCGTCTTCAGGGAATCATACAAACTGATAATGTTGTGTCGGGTCGAGTCGAGACGATACATCGTTCCCCGGAGCGTATCATCCACCCCTGTGATATGAAGATGCAGCACGTGTCGTCCGGAGTTTGCGATCGAGTCCTGTATCCATTGCTGACGGGCGCGTGCGAGGGCCGACATCATCTCAGGTTGCGAGGCGGGAAAAGGAGCCATCTCACCACGGATGATGCGATCGATACTGCCCCAGTCACCATGTCCCCAGTACAGTGAAGAATGTCCGGCAGCCTCGAAATGCAGTTTTGTTAGTTCCGCATCCGGATGATAGAGCAGCGACTCAAACGCGTTCCACCCCACCTTCGGATACTGCGAATACCAAATCGGCGGCATGCTGTAATGTGCCAGCAATATGCGTAAAGTATCCGCCTGCAGACTCGCCCACCCGGTGAGGTTGTCAGATTCGACATCAACCAGAGCACCATGGCCCAGGACATCGTCCAGAAGCTGCAAGGCCTTGTAGACCGGTTTGACGAGGTGGTTACCGCTAAGCATTCCCCAACCATGTGTGAACTCATCCTCGGGATCGGAAGAGAAATCCGCAAGTGCGGCAATGCTGTTCATTTCGATGCCCGCATTCGCCATTACGTCGAGATGTGACAGAAACAGCGACGGCTGGAACACCTGTTCCTGCGCCCCGTACGTTGTCTGCCATTCCGAGATGTAGAGTTCGGGAAACAGCCGGCCATCAGGACATGGAACGCCCGGCGGGCAGTATCCGAGTGCGCGCATCTTTCCGCGGAGCTGCTTTGCGGTTCGCGCGATCTCGTGTCGGTTATGATTGAAGTGATGATAGGAAATGAAATCGAGGGGTACGTCCTGGCCGTCCCATCCGTTCCGCACACTGTCGAGCAGCGCGTACAGCAGGGAATATCGTTCGGGGAGCACCTCCGGCTTGAAACCGAACAGGGCACCCATGTATGGCTGCTGCGCGGATGCCTGCGTCGGATCCACCGATCGCCACCAAGTGTGCATGCCCGGTCCGCCGATCTTCGCCATGGGATCAATACGCCTGATAGCCAGGGCGGTGCGGCGATACAGTTCGAGGAACTCGGCATCGCTTCCTTTCCAGTATTCGCCGTCCGGTTCATTCCAGATTTCATAATGCGGATGTATTCCCCGTGCCGCGAAGAACGATGTTGCGGCCTCGATGGCCTCTTCCCATTCCTCCCAATCGCTTGGCGGGTGCACATGGAATTCGCGCCAGCTCTTGTCATTCAGCACCTCGGTACTGCTGCTGGAACTCAGCCAGTACGGCATACCATTGAACTTCACGACCACGCGATCGGTCCACTCATAGAGCGAGTTCACCCAGTCAGCCACGCCCTTGTCGCGCATCTTCTGCAGCATATCTTCGCGGCTCGTACTGTACCGCCAGCAGTCTGCATAGAACTTCGTCTCACGAAGACAGTTGTACATCTTCGGCGACGAGAGATAGCGAAACATGCCTGTCGCCGAAGGATCCCAGAACTGGAAGTAGAACAGTCCGGGTTTGTACGCCTCCGCGGCGAGCGCCGCAGGCTGACCGGGGTACACCGTCGCCTCAAGTTTCTGCTGGGCGGAACAGGATTCGGTGTTCCACACTGCAGCGCACCATAGCACCCCGACGAGGAGCCAGAATGTTGTACACGCACGGTATTCCAAGTTCATCGCCATATCTGAAAATCCACTCAGTTCGACTCAGATGCAAACCTCACTCTCACCAACCTGTTTTATTGCCGACCTGTGATTCGTAATTCGCAATTCTCCCTCGTACATTTCACGTATTCTTCTGCTATTTGACCAATCGGAGGTCCCATGCGCCGTTTGAACGTCATTATTACTGTGATGGCAGTCGTAATATTCGCCCAGGGATTACTCGCGCAACAAGGTGCCACCATGATCCGGGACCAATGGGGCGTTCCGCATGTGTATGGTGTGCCCGCGGACGCGGGATTTCTCTCCGAACAGATGGCCTTCCACGGCGCGGGATATGCGGAAGCGGAGAATCGGCTGCTGCAGATGCTGCTCGCGCGCGCCTCGGTGCAGGGACGCCTGTCCGAGTTTTTCGGTCAGGCCTACCTCGACCATGACCGGCGGCTTCGTACCGTCGGACTCTACCGCCACGCACAGGAATGCGTTTCCATGCTGCCTGATACTGTTCGGATGTGGCTCGAAGCGTATGCGGCGGGGGTTAATCAATACATGGCAATTCATCGGAATCATCTTTCCGACGAGATGAACAGTATCGGTCTCATTCCCGAACCATGGACCGCCGCCGATGCCATCGCGTGCTGGTTTCGTATCGCCGAATACTTCGACCGCGGATGGACGAAAGAAGTCCAGGCCCTGCGAAAATTCGAAACGATGCTCGGGAGCATGACGCGTGAAGAGGCCATCCTAGAACTCGAAACCAATGCCAATCAGCGCGACGACGAGGCGGTCATCGTGACGAAGGCGGAGTACGATCGCTACGATGAGGAATTTCAGAAACTTGTAAATGGCATCGCCCCGATCGGAAATGGCGCACTGCGGAAAGGTGGAACGGAAGAGGAATGGACACCACCGAAGATGAGCCACAACTGGGCGGTGAGCGGCGCCAAGTCTTCGACAGGACTCCCAATCCTCGAATCCGATCCACAGATCGCCGTGCAGTCCCCCGCCACATGGTACGAATCGCACATCAGCGGCGGACGCTTCAACGTGCGCGGCATCTCCATGCCGGGAACTCCCGTGATGCTGCTCGGTTTCAATGAGCACTGCGCATGGGGACTCACGGCACTCGGCTCCGACAATGCAGATCTCTTCCAGGAAAAACTGAAACCGGGCTCCCGCACGGAATATGAGTGGATGGGTCGCTACGAGAGCATGACCGAGCACCAGGAGGTGATCAAGGTGCGTGGCGGACGTGACGTCACCCTGAACGTGCAGAGCACGCGGCATGGTCCGGTAGTCAACCAGTTCGTTAACGGCGTGCAGGCAGGCGAGGCCTTCGCCCTGCACTGGCTCGTGCTCAAGGAAAGCGCCTCGACGGTCGAGGGATTGCTGCGCATGATGGCCGCACGCGACTGGCCCGAATTCGTTGAGGGAGTGGAGCAGTACCAGTCCCCCGGTGTGCACCTGATCTACGCAGACCGCAAGAACACGATCGCGTATTACACCATGTCACGCATTCCCTTGCGCGTCCACAACGCGGGCATTCCCTACCGGGGCTGGACGGGAGACGAGGAATGGCAGGGCACGGTGCCTTTCGATGAAATGCCACGGATGCTCAATCCCCTGCAGGGATACATCAGCACGGCGAACAACGCGCCGATCGGATCCTGGTACCCGTATGTGATCGGGGGCGGACTCGGTGACAACGCTCGCAGCTGGCGGTTGAAGGAATTGATGGAAGGGACAGCAGTGTTTACTCCTGCTGACTTCCTGGATGTCCACCGCGACATGACCGATCCCATCGCGCGGGATTTCGTGCGCTATGCCGTCATGGCGGTTGACGAGGAACAGCCGCAGGACGCCGACGCACTGGCGGCGGCCGACAGTTTGCGCAGCTGGGACTACACCCAGAACACCGCCTGGTCGGTGTACCGTCTGACCTCGATGGTCGGCGTGGTGATCAAACGCAGTCTGCGCGGCACGCCGCTCGAATCGCGCTACCTCGGCAGCGATGCCGGACTGATTCAGCTCTTTCGCGACCTTGAGGAATACGAAGCCATGCATGGCGGCCTCTCCCCCGATCCGGACATCCGAGACTGGCTGATCGCACAGCTCGGCGAATGCTACCGACGCAGCGGTATCGGTGATCCCGGGGCGCGTCCGGCCGTCGTCACGCACAGTATGCCCTGGCAGAACAATCTCGAAAACTTCGGAACACTGAATCGCAATTGGGACATCGTCTCTCCGCCGCTCACCTGCGGCGTGGTCGCGACGATCTGGTCACAGCTCGGCAACAGCTATTCGCAGATCGTCGATCTCGCGAACATCGATTCCTCGCAGAGCATCCTGCCTCCGGGGAATTGCGAAGTCCCGGCCATCCCACATTTCATGGACATGGTTCCCCTCTGGGTCGAAGGTGGCATGCACCCCGCCCCACTTTCGCTCGAAGCGGTAGAACGTACCGAGGAAAGCAGGTATTTCGTGTGGGTAAGGCCAGCTGGGCTTGAGAATCCGGATGCGATGCCCGCGGGATTCTCCGTGCGGGCACCGTACCCCTCCCCGGTGACATCGCATGCGGTCATCACCGTCGACCTGCGTTCATCAGGGTCCCTGCAGCTGAGCATCCGCGACCTGCTCGGACGCGAGGTGCACCGGCAGTACATGTCCGAGGCAGCCCCCGGTCGTCACTATCTGACCTGGACACCCGTCTCCGGCACTCCCGCCGGCATCTATCTCGTCACCATTTTGCACGGTGAGGTGTCGCGCAGCATACGGATTGTGTATCGACCTTGAATATTTACAGAAGTCCAGAATTCTTCGTTTCCGCGACCCCGACGCAACATTAGGAATTAATTATCGTACAATAAGGTATCTTATTCCATTCCTATAGATCGTACGGAATCACGCTCAGGAGGTCCACATGAAACGAAAGCGGAGCACCGCAGTCTCTGTCGTGCTGTTTGGCATGCTGCAGTTCTGTCTGCTGATCGGCTGTGCGCAGGCTCAGCCGGACGACGCACAGCAATATTTTTTTGGAATCGAAGTGAATGACGTGCTCTGCGGTTACGCGGAGATCCAGGTCTCGGACGATAACTATGAGGGACGCGAAGTCCTCAAGGTCGAGGAAAACCTCTTTGCCATGATGACCGCTCTCGGGAGCACCTTCAATACCCGACAGACCCTTTCCTACATTGTCGATCCGGAGACGGGGAATTTTCTCTATCACGAAAACGAGATCGAACAGGGCGACACACATATAAGCGGAAGCTATGTGGTTCGCGACGGCGTGGTGTACCTCACTCCTCAGGACGAAGAGGAGCAGCGCATCGAACTGCCCGAAGGTACGCATCTGACGAACACGATCCTGTTTACCCATCTCACCGAGGCCTTCGCCGATCCCGCACGCAAAGAATACAAGTGCAAGATGCTGCAGGTACGCGACGCCGAGGTGCAGGAGTACACGTATAAACGGCTTGAGGACGAGTCCCTTCAACTGGTTGACAAAACCTGGGATGCTCTCGTCGTCGAGGAAACCAACCATGCGACGGGCCTGAAAATGACGCTCTGGGTTGACAAGCCCAGCAGCACGCTGCTCAAGGTCAACATCCTGCGCAGGAATATCTATCACACCGAGCCCTCCGTGGTCAAGCGCATCAAGGTCGGGGATCTCGACAAGAGC